>DATKHX010000492.1:0-6988 GCA_035510075.1 Allostellaceae bacterium | reverse complement strand
GCCAATGTCTAAAACCGCCAGAGCACCGGCGTCGCGCTCTGCGGCAAGCGCCAAAAGCTCGGGATCGGCCGCACGCGCCCGGTAAGGCTGCGCGTCGTAGAGATGCGCGATCTCGTCGTACTCTACCCGCGATTGTCGCGCCATCGCGCCTCCCCAGCGCCACGGCCACCGGTACCGGCTCGAAGCGGTCGGGCTCACCCGTGCGCAGTATTATTCGCCCTCTTCAATTGCTGCGTCACACCGACTCAAGCGTGACGCAGCAACACCCCCGATATCGCGATAGTGGCCGCGGCGTTAATGCCGATCGCCCAGATCATTACGGTAAGCTTGCCTTCGACGGCTGCCAGTCGATTGTCGATCGAGGATAATCTATTTTCGTGGTCGGCGAGCTCCTCCGCCGCATCCCGCGCTTTGTCCTCAGATGCACCGGCGCTGATCAGTGCGTCGTAGGTTTTGGACAGCATGATCGGCATGATCTCGTCCTGGCGAGCGTGGGGAGCCTAACCCGCGAAACGACCGCGTGCTATTCGGCGCCGCCGCGGCGGTGGGAGAAACCCTGCTCCTGGCTGGTGACGAATTCGAGCAAGGCGGCGCGGCCCTCGCCGTTCTGGCGCCGGGCGCGCAAGATCGCGTCGCCGATCTGGCTCGGATCCTCGACCCGCTCGCTCCAGCCGCCGAGGTCGCGCGCGATGTTCGCGTAATTGCCGCCGAGGTCGCGGGCGCGGTAGCGGTCGTGCGACAGCTGCATCGCGTGGGTCTCGATCGCCATCGTCGAATTGTTCAAGACGATCGTCGTGATCGGGATGCCGCACCGTGCCGCGGTTTCGAAATCGAGCCCGGTCATACCGAAAGCCGCATCGCCCATAAAATTGACGCAGAACTTGTCGGGGGCCGCGACCTTGGCGCCGATCACGAGCCCGAGACCGGTCCCGAGCTGGTGCGACTTGCCCCAGCCGAGATAGCCGCGCGGCCGGGTCGCGCGATAGAACGGGTTGAGCTGCTCGCGCGGGCTGCCCGAATCGTGGGTGACGATAGCCTCCGCCGGGTCGACAACGCGCATGAACTCCGAGATCACCCGATAGGGATTGATCGGGTGCTCGTTGGAATGCAGCTTTGCCTGCCAGCGGGCGAGCCATTCCTCGCGCTTCCCGGCGACTTCGATTGCAACACCGTTCGAGCGTTCCTTCGCACCCAGCCGATCCTTCACCGCCTCGATCAATTGGCCGAGCACGAGCTTGGCGTCGCCGAGAATGCCGAGATCGGCCGCGAAGGCCTTGTGCAGGTCGCGCGTATCGTTGGTCGCGTGGATGTACTTCTTGCCGGGCGGGAACACCGGGGTGGCGATGCCGTGGCGGGTAAAGCTGCACCCCACGCCCAGCACCAGGTCGGATTTGTGCAGGATATGGCGGCCTGGCCCGGTAAATGTGCCGCCGCCCGAGCCGAGCGCCAGCGCGTGATCCTCGGGAAAGGCGCTCTTGCCATCGAAGGTCGTCATGACCGGGGCCTGCAGCAGCTCGGCGAGCTGCCGCAGCTCGTCGGTCGCCTCGGCATAAAAGACGCCCTGCCCCGCCAGGATCATCGGGCACGAGGCGTCGAGCAGCATCTTTGCCGCGTCCTCGATGTCGCGCTCGTCGCCGGCGGACCGGGTCGGGCGCACCGGCCGGTATTGTGCCGGGTCGACATCGACCTCGATGCCGGTGACATCGGCCGGCACCTCGACCATGACCGGGCCGGGCCGCCCGTTTTTCGCCTGGCTGAAGGCGCGCCGCATGATGTTGGCAATCTCGTGCGGCAATTGCACTTCCTCGACCGATTTGGTGATCGAGGCGTAGGTGCGCGACGATTTGAACATCGGGAACAACTGCGCCGTCTCGCGCGGGTGGCCGAGCGGCAGAAACACGACCGGGGTCGAATCGGAAAAGGCGGTGGCGACGCCGGCAAAGGCGTTCTCCGCACCCGGCCCGTATTGCATCGCAAAGACGCCCGGCGGCCGGCCGTTCGCCACGCGCGCGAAACCGTCCGCCATGTGGACCCCGACCCGCTCCTGGCGGCAGATGACCGGGCGGATACCGACCGCGGCGGCGGCCTCGATGATCGGCGTCGTCGGAAAGCAGAAAAGGGTCGAGATGCCCTCGCGCTTCAGGATCTCGGCGATGACCTGCATTACCTGCATCGGTCGTTCCTCCCGGTTGATGGAGCTGGGATCGGCGTTTTGCCGGACATTCGAACAGCGCAGGGCCTAAAGCCGACGCTCGCTGCCCTCCCGGCGTACGGTGTCAACGGATCACCCCACCCGCATTGGCGCCGCCCAAATCGCTCTCGGGCTGGTGACAGATCTTGACGCAGGGTCGGACGTCGCCGGGGTTCTCCATGATACAGGCGCTGCAATCCGGGCCGGGCGCCTTTGCATTGGCCGTCGTCGCCTGCGGGGTGGGGCCGGCGCAGGCGGCGAGAACCACGACCGACGCAGTCAAGAGGATTGCTGACGAGCGCATTGCGCGAGCATGGCGAGCGCCATCGCGCTTTGTCAAGGCGAGGTCGGGACGCTCGCCGATGCTCTTCGCCCTCCCGGTTAGGGCGTCGCGCGGCCTCTTCGCGCGAAACGTGCCCGGAAAGAGACTGTCTCAGCCGGGTTGCAGCACGTGGATGACGCGGCTCGCGATCATGTCGCGGGTTTTGGCGGCGTAGGCGGCCATGTGCGGCGAGGCGCCATGCGCCTTTAGCGCATCGAGGCTCTCCCATTTCTCGATCACAACAAAGGTGTCGGGGCCGAACTTGGTCTGGATGCCGCCGGCACCCTCGGCGTCGACCGCCGGGCCGTATTCGATGCAGCCTTTTTCGGCGTGAACCGCCGGCATGTTGGCGCGAAAAGCTTCTAGGATCGGTTCGCGCATGCCGGATTTGGCGGTGATGACGGCGACGACGTGGATCATGGCGATTTCTCCTTTGTCAGTGTCTCGCCCGGAATGACTTCCTCTCCGAGCCGAATTTCCTCGCGCGCTCTTTCGCGGGAACGACGGTCAACTCTCCGATCTTGCTAGGTTCTATTCGGGCCAGGTTCTCAGTCGATGCGTTCGAAGACGCTGTGGTGGCGGGCGGTCAGTTTCGGCCGAATTTTGGTCACCCAGTCACCATACGCGCCGGCCCTTTCCCAGGCTTCGCTCTTGAGGATTTCGGGCGAGGCGATTTCGTAAATCGTCAGATAGCGCTGCATCCCCGGAACCGTCGAGTGCTCCAGCCGATAGCGGGCGCCGCTGCGCACTCCCGGCACTTTCATCAGCATCGGAAAGTGCTCGTTGTCGTAGACGCGGTTGAATTCGGCTTCGTCCTCGGCGGGAATGTCGAGCTGCACCATAAAGAGGTGGGTCATGGCGTCATTTCCTCCTCGACCGTGCGTTTTGAGGTGCCTCACGCGATCTGATGAAAAATCGAATGCTGGCGGTTGGTCGTGTGCGGGCGGATCTTGGGCTTCCACTCGCCGAGATCGGAGGCCTCGGTCCAGGCCGGGCTGTTGATCACTTCGGCATTGTCGCATTCGTAGATCGCCAGATAGCGCGGCATGCTCGGGATCGTCGACTGCTCGAGCCGATAGCGCCGGCAGGAACGGACGCCGGGGACCTTGAGGATCGTCGGCACGTGGTCCTCGTCGTAGATGCGGTTGAATTCGGCTTCGAGCTCGGTCGGGATGTCCATTTGCACGACGTAGACGTAGGTCATCGGCGGGTTCCCTCGATTTGCTGACACGGTGACCGGCAGATTAAGGCAAAGCGCATCGTCTCTCGACAGCTTTCGCGAGGCAGCCGCCCCGGCGCCGGCGACGCATGCGCGATCGTGTCGCGGCCTGCCGCTTAATACCAAGGTATCAGGCGCAGCGTCCCGCGCTGACCCCGCTACACTCTATTTGAACGCGATAAGACTTGTGCCCGCGGCGATCACCACTTGAGGGCGCCCAGCATCGGCAAGTTGGATTTCTCTTGTTTTGTAAAAGACGATCCTTGAAATGGTTAACCCGTCGCCTATTTCTCGGCGATACGGCGGCTTTCGGCTCTTAATCCACGCGCAACTTTATGCCTGCGTTTCGCCGGAAGCGGACGATAAGCGACAGGCACGCAAACGGGCGCCCGCTGAGCTGGGCCGAGGAGCACAATATGTCGAAAATTCCGCAGGGCGAATGGAACGCCATTGCGGCACGCTATCAAAACGGCGAGTCGATCAGCAAAATTGCGCGGGGCTATGGCTGCACGCCGCCCGCGATTCATTATATTCTCAAACGCAACCGCCTGCGGCCGGCGGAAATAGCGCCCCAAGCGATAGAAGCACGACCGGCGGAGGCGGGCCAGACTCGGGTGGTTCGTGCAAATGCGGCCGACCCGGTAGCGGCGAGCGCTTTCTATCCCGAGAAATTCACCAATGGCGCCAAAGGGCCGGCCTTGGTCCGCGCGGGCGCGATCGGCTCGGCGCAGAGCGTGCAGTCCACCCCCAGCCCGCTTGACGGAATGCCACCGACGCCGGCGCTTCCGCTTTCTCCTAACCTTCCGGACCGCAAGCCGGCTCCGCCCGCCGGTCCCCCGAGTTCGGCGCTCCCGGGGCTGGACAGCGAGCTTCACCTGCGCGCCGAGACCGCGATCGAGACATTTCGATCGAGCTTCGACGCGGCGCTCTCGGAAGGGTCACCGGGGGTGTGTGAACGGTTGCGCCAGGCTGCGTCCGATTTGATGAAGGTTGCGGCGCGTACGACGATGGTGCTCGATCGCCTCAATGCGATTAAGGAACGGCCCGACCGCGCGCACAATTATCCCCGCTCGGCCCACGCCAGCGACGACTTCGGTAAGCGCGGCTAGCCCACCGTTCGTAAAATCGAATTGAGGTCGCGTCCCGCCGCGTGGTGCGGAAGCTGTGATTGAACAGCGACCGCTTCGGATCGGGCCGCGGCTCCTTCTGCGTCGACGGTCATTTTAGGATTTCCGGTAGGTTTGGTCGCCAAACCGATCAACCGAGCGGAGGGCCGCCATCGAAGCGCTCCGGTGTCTGCGGTCTTGGCATTTCGCTCGAGCTAAGTCATTTGCCCAGTCGATTATTAATGCTGTAATCATAAGTATCATGGATATCCGTGCGGTCGACCTCAACCTCTTAAAGGCGTTCGACGCCCTGATGACCGAACGCGCGGTCACCCGTGCGGCCGGCCGCATCGGCCTGTCGCAACCCGCGATGAGCCATGCGCTCTCGCGCCTTCGCGATCTGTTCGCGGACGATTTGTTCGTGCGCAGCCCGGGCGGGATGGAGCCGACGGCGCGGGCGCGCGAGATAGCGCCACTGGTGACGACCGCGATCGAGCACATCGACGCGGCGCTGAACCCCGGCACCGGTTTCGATCCGGCCGAGAGCGAGCGCATCTTTACCGCCGGCATGGCCGAATATGCCGAGGTCCCGCTGGTCGAGGGGCTGGCTGAGGCCTTCAGCCGGACCGCGCCCAAAGCGACGTTGCGGCTGGTCCCGATCACTGGGGCCGAGGCGCCCGAGCGGCTCGACCGCGAAACCGTCGAGGTCGCGGTCGCCCATCTCGGGTCGCGGTCCGGAACATTGCCGCAGCGCTTTGACTCGACCCTGCTGTTTCGCGACCCGTTTGTCGTCGTCGCGCGCCGCGGGCATCCCGGTCTCACCCAGCCTTTGTCGGTCGAGGGCTATGCCCGGCTCGGGCATGTCCTGGTCTCGCCGCGCGGCGACACCACCGGGGCGGTCGACCGCCCACTCGCCGCGCACGGGCACAACCGGCGGATCCGGCTGCTGGTCGCAACTTATCTGGCGCTGCCGGCGGTGTTGGAGGCGACCGACCTGATCGCGACGGTGCCCGAGCGCACCGCCCGGCGCGTTGCTGCCGCCGGCTTCGCGATCGCCCCGCTGCCGATCGAGCTGGCGGTGACGGTCTCGATGGCGTGGCACCGGCGCAACGCGCGCACGCCGGCTCATCTCTGGTTCCGCTCGCTGTTGACCGACGCGGCGAGGGTTTGACGGTCCGATTGACAAGGTCGGGCGCACGCGCGCTTGCTGCCCGAACACGATCGAAATGTGGGCAGGGAGCGCCGGAATAGTCTTGACCAAATCCACCACCGGCGCGGTGATGCCCGGCCCTGACTTCGAGCCGGGCCGGCCGTTGCCGGCACGGCTTCTTTATCGGCGCTGCGATCCGGCGGAGCTGCCGTTTGCGCTGTGCAGCGAGCTCGAAGAGGCGCCGGGGCTGATCGGCCAGGAGCGCGCCGTCGAGGCTATCCAATTCGCCATGCGCATGCGCCGCAAAGGCTACAATGTCTATGCGCTCGGTGCGAGCGGCACCGGCCGGCACGGCATGATCGAAGACCTGTTACGAGCACGGGCGCAAAGCCAGCCGACGCCGCCCGACTGGTGCTATGTCAACAATTTCGCCGACCCGCAACAGCCGCGTCGTGGACCAGGGCTGGAGCTCTTGACCGGGGTCGCGGCGGGACTGCCCGATGTCGCCGGCGACTACCCGGCCGGCACCTTGAACCAGCGGATCGCGGCCCGCCTCGACGCCTTTGCCGCCAAAGCCGCCGAGTTCGCCCCTATCGCCTTCGGCCAGGAAGCGCGCGCGTGAGCGCTGCGATCGACTCGTCGTCCTGGTGTTGGACGCCGCCGCCGAGGGATTTGCTGAATTTCGCGGGCTTGCCGATCGCCCGGCAGATCGTCTCGGGTGCCGGCGCCACATCGCTGACTGCAGAAGCGGAGCTTCGACTGCGACGCGCTCGTCGTGGGATGACCGTGGCTGAGCTACTTGGCCGGCGGCGCGGGGCGGGGGTCGACCTGAACCGTCGCGGTCATTCCGGCAACCAGATGCACACCCTCGGGCACCTTGTCGATATGAATGCGCACCGGGATGCGCTGAGCGAGCCGCACCCAGGTGAAGATCGGGTTGACCGTGGCGAGACCTTCGCCATTCGGCTGGGCGTTGGCGACATTGATCGCGCGCGCGATG
>DATKHX010000491.1:0-2715 GCA_035510075.1 Allostellaceae bacterium | reverse complement strand
TGGCCAATAATCTCGGTCGTCACCCCCTGGCGCACCTTGCTTTCGGCCTTGGGGTTGATCGGCAGGGTGAAGTCGGAGTGGGTCTTGATGTCGATAAAGCCGGGCGCGACCGCGAGCCCCGCCGCGTCGACGACCCTGGCCGAACCTTGCGGCAGGGACGGGCCGAGCGCGGCGATCCGCCCCTCGCGCACCAGCACGTCGCCGGTTTCGCCCGGCCGCCCGCTGCCGTCGACGACGAGGCCGCCCTTGACCAGGATGTCGCCGCCGGTCATCGCGGGCGCGCCATGTGCGCCTTCAAATCGTAGCTTTCGTCGGCGGCTTGCGCCGGGCTCAGCCGCGGGTCGCGTTCGAGGAGCCGGCGGGCGATGATGTGGTCGGCCGGGCGGTTGACCGACTCGACGCCGAGGAGACGGCCGTCCTTGAAGCAAAACACCGAAAAGCCGCGGCTCTCGGGGTCGCCGCGCAGCACCGCGGTATCGCGGCCGGCGGTGATGCCGGCGATCTGCAATTTGAGGTCGCGCTGGTCGCTCCAGAACCACGGCACCTTGCCGTAGGGTGCCATCCGCTTGCCGGCGATGCGGGCGGCGACCTCGCGCGCCTGGTCGACGCCGTTCTGCACCGATTCGAGACGCACCCGGCCGGACGCAAAGCGCGTCGGGAAATTGGCGCAGTCGCCGATCGCCGAAATGGCCGGGGTGCCCGTCTGCAGCAATTCGTCGACGACGATGCCGTTCTCGACCGCGAGCCCGGCGTTATGGGCGAGTTCGGCATTGGGCAAAACCCCGATGCAGATCAGCACGAGGTCGGCCGCCAACACCCGGCCGTCGCTCGTCTCGACCGCCGTGACCCGCCGGCCGTCACCGAGAATGCGCGCGATTCCGGTGCCGAGCGAGATCGCCGCACCCCAGTCGCGATGCGCCTTGGTGAAAAAGCGTGACGTCGCGGCCGAGACCACCCGCCCCATCGGCTGCTGCGTGACTTCGACGATGTGCACCGCGGCACCGGCGCCGATCGCGACTGCGGCGAATTCGAGCCCGATGAAGCCGGCGCCGACGACCACCACGTCGCGGGCCCGGGCCAGCCGCTCGCGCAAGATGTCGGCGTCCGCCAGGGTGCGCAGCGCAAAGACGCCGTCGAGATCGGCGCCCGGCACCGGGAGCGCCCGGCACCGCGCCCCGGTCGCGAGCACGATGTGGTCGCATTCGATGGCGACGCCGGAACTTAGCCGCAAGGAATGCCCTACCCGGTCGATCGACGTGACCGCGTCGCCGGCGACGAGCTCGATGTCCTGCTTTTCGTAAAACGCCTCCGGCCGCAGCCACAATTCGTCGAGTCCGCTCTCGCCGGCGAGATAGGATTTCGACAGTGGCGGGCGCTGATACGGCAGCCCCGGCTCGTCGCCGATCAGCACGACGCGGCCGGCGAAACCCTCCTGCCGCAGCGACGAGGCCGCCTGGAAACCGGCCTGGCCGGCGCCGACGACGGCGACGACCGGACCCGGCATCAGACCTGGCTCTCGGGCAGGTAGACGACGAGCCCGTCCATTTCCGGCGCGACGACGAGCTGGCAGCTCAGCCGGCTGTTCGGCTTGCGCTCGCTGGCGGTGAATTCGAGCATCGCCCGTTCGTCGTCGGACTGCGCCGGGGTCAGCGGCAATTGCCCCTCTTCGACATAGACGTGGCAGGTCGCGCACATCATCTCGCCGCCGCATTCGGCGACGATGCCGTCAACGCCGTTCAGGATCGCCCCGCGCATGATGCTGGTGCCGACCGGGACGTCGAGCACCCGACGCGACCCGTCGGGATGGACATAGGTGATGCTGGGCATTTTCTTCCTATCAGTTGTGTAGGCGGCCGGCGGCGGCCCGCTCGACGGTTTCGCACCGGGTTGAAATGCGGGTCAATTTGTCATTGCGAGCGCAGCGGCGCAATCTCGGAGCGACAAGGCTGCGCCCGACCGGGATTGCGTCGTCGCGCGCTGCGCTAACACGAAACCCGGGAGATATGCATTGCTCGATCGGGCGGGGCCATCGGTAATGGCGCTGCGCGAAGATTGGGCAGCATCGGCAAGGGGTTGAAATGGCACTGCGAAGCCGAGCTGGGTGAGCAGACGTTTGGCCTGGGCTTGGGGGGCGCGTCGATGCCCGGATAGACATCAAGCCCGCCACCCGTCTGGGCAGCGCTTCCATGCTGTCTCCTCTACACCGGCGCCGCCGGGGTAGGGGCCTCCAACAAAACGAAATCTAACAGGCGGTCTCCAGGGCCAAGCGTGCTCCGGGGCCAAGCGTGCTCCGGGGCCAAGCGTGCTCCGGGGCGTGCCGCCCTTGGCGCCAGGGGGGTCTTCGAGGCTGAACGTCGAGAAGGTGTGAGGCGGCGGAAGGTCAGGCGCCGAGCCCGAGCAGCCGGCGCGCCAGGGTCAGATGCGGCCGGTCGACCATCCTGCCGTCGAGCGCGATGGTGCCCGCCTCGGGATGGGCGGCGAAGAGCGCCACGACCCGGCGCGCCCAGGCGAGCTCGTCATCGCTGGCGGTAAAGGCCCGGTTAATGACCGCGACCTGCGCCGGATGGATCGCCATCTTGGCGGTAAATCCCGAGCGCTTGGCGGCGGCGCATTCCTCGGCGAGCCCGGCCTCGTCGCGAAAATCGGTATAGATCGTGTCGATCGGATCGACCCCCGCCGCCGAGGCGGCCAGCAGACACAGCGAGCGGGCGAGCC
>DATKHX010000490.1:0-3771 GCA_035510075.1 Allostellaceae bacterium | reverse complement strand
GGCCCGCATCTGCGCCGGTTTCTCGGGCGCACATTGCGCGACCGGTTTTCGGCTTTTCTGGCCGGCCTCGGGGTCACCGCGGTGTTGCAGAGCAGCACCGCGACCGGGCTGATGGTGTCGAGCTTTGCCGCCGGCGGGCTGGTCGACCTGGTGCCGGCGCTCGCGGTCATGCTCGGCGCCAATGTCGGGACCACCCTGATCGTGCAAATCCTGTCGTTCGACATCGGCCGTGTGGCACCGCTGTTCGTGCTGGTCGGCGTCGTCCTGTTTCGGCGCAGCTTTGCGAGCCGGACCCGTGACCTCGGCCGTGTCGCGATCGGGCTCGGGCTGATGCTGTTTGCCCTGCAACAGCTTTTGGCGCTGCTGACGCCCTACGAGGACGTGCCGAGCCTGCGTCTGTTGATGGGTGCTGTCGCGACCCAGCCGATAATCGACGTGACCATCGCCGCGGCGATGACCTGGGCGGCGCATTCGAGCGTCGCGACGGTGCTGTTGACGATGTCGTTGGCGACGCAAGGTGTCGTGCCGCCACATGCGGCTTTCGCCCTGGTGCTCGGGGCCAATCTCGGCTCCGCCCTCAATCCGCTGCTCGAAGGGGCGGCGGGCGTCGACCCGGCGGCAAAGCGGGTCCCGGCGGGCAATCTGTTGAACCGGCTCGCCGGTGTCGCACTCGGGCTGGCGCTGCTCAATTGGATCGGGCCGTGGATGGTCACGATCGAGCCCGATGCCGGGCGGCTCGTCGCCGATTTCCACACCGCATTCAATCTCGTCACCGCAGCGATATTTCTGCCGTTGCTGCGGCCCTTCGCCCGGTTGCTGGTGTGGCTGCTGCCGGCGCGCGCGGCGCCGGCTGATCCGTCGCAGCCGGCCTATCTCAACGACGCCGCGCGCGAGACCCCGGCGATCGCCTTGGCGGACGCGGCGCGCGAGGCGTTGCGCATGGCCGACGTGCTCGAAGCGATGCTCCACGGCGCGCTCGACGCGATCGACCACGGCGACCGCAAGCGGGTCGCCACGACCAAGGGGCTCGACGATGTGCTCGATCGCCTGAACCGGGCGATCAAGACCTATCTGACCGAGCTCGATCCCGATTCGCTCGATGACGAGGACAATCGCCGGCTATCGGAAATCCTCGCCTTCATCACCAACCTCGAGCACGCGGGCGACATCGTCGAGCACAATCTGATGGCGATCGCGGCCAAGCGGCTCAAGCGCGGCCTCGCCTTCTCGGTCGAGGGGCAGGCGGAAATCCGCGTCATGCTCGAACGGCTGATCGGCAACGTGCGCACCGCGGCCGCGGTCTTTATGATCGACGACGCGCGCGCCGCCCGCAGCCTGCTTGGCGAAAAGGAGATTTTTCGCGATCTCGAAGCGCGCGCGACCGAAGCGCATTTCGCGCGCATTCGCGCCGGGCGGGTGGAGAGTGTCGAGACCAGTGCCCTACATCTCGATGTGCTTCGCGACCTGAAGCGCATCAACGCCCATGTCGCCGCGGCGGCCTACGCGGTGCTCGAAAAACGCGGCGAACTGCTGCCGAGCCGGTTGCGCCAGGATGCCGAGACGGCGGCGCGATAGGGCCCGCTATGAAAGGGTGTGGCCCGGCGGAGCTCGGTCTCGGTGCGGCCGATCAATCCCCCCGCGTGACCCAGCCGGCAAGCGCGTCGAAAGCCGATTGATTCATTCGCTTACACCCGCTTGGCCGCGGCGGCAGGTGAGACAATTGTCGGCAAATCGCCCTAGCGGCCGTCGAAAGGACTTGGATGCGCGGCTTGCGCCTCGGCAAGCGACGCGATTGCCGCGAGATCGGCCGGCCCAGGCAACTGGATCCCAAAGTGGCGCGCGAGGACCTCGCCCAGTTGGGCGGCGTTTCGCACGACCCGGCGCTCACTCACTCCGTCACGCGAGCGGATGGTCAATCTATTGTTGAACAGAGCGCAGCGCCGCCCGGCATCCGGCCGCGCCGCGATCAGGTGGTTGACAAACAAAGATTCCGGGTGGGTCGAGGTGAACCAGTTCGCGACCTCGTAATCGACGGCGAGCTGCTCCTGCGGAGAGAAGCGGTAGAGGCTGCTCCAGCCTTCGGGGAGCCGCGCCTCGAGGCCGAATCCGTCACCGATGGCGACCAGTCGAAATTTCTCGTGCGGCGTCGCCTGCTCATGCCCCGCCGCGAGCGCCAAGGGTGCGGTCGGTGTCAACCCGCCAAACCCGACATCGGCAATGTGCGGTCCTTCCGGAAGATCGACGCGCAGCAACATGTGCGTGCGTGGGCCGATCGTGCCGGGTGGGCGGCCCCATTGCACCCGCGCCGCAAGACCATCGGCACGAAACCCTAGCCGGCGCAGGATATCGAGCAGCAGCAGATTGTGCTCGAAGCAGTAGCCGCCGCGCCCGCCAGCCACGAGCTTTGCGTAGACGGAGGGCGGGTCGAGGCGGATTGGGCGCTTCAGCAGCACGTCGAAATTTTCGAACGGGATTGCCACCGCATGCGCCAAAACGATCGCGCGCAGCACGGCAATAGTCGGCTCGCGGGCGCCGGGATAGCCGATCCGCGCGCAATAAGCGTCGATGTCGTCGTTGTTCATCGCAGCCGTTCTGTGAATTCAGCAGCATCTATAACCATGCGCGAATGTGACCCGACCCCGATATCCTTCTCACCCTCGAACGCTCGCACCCTAAATTCGATGCGCCGGCCATCGACCTTGGTCACCTCGGCCTCGCCGCTCACCTGCCGCCCGACCGGTGTCGCCGCGAGATGGCGAATGTCGACCGCGGTGCCGACCGCGCTCTCGCCGGGATCGAGAAAATCGCGGATGGCATTCAGCGCGGCGTTTTCCATGACCATGATCATGACCGGCGTCGCCAGCACCGGCGGCAGGATCGCGTCCTTGAACCGGTTCGCCAGATGCTCGGGCTGGACGAGCAAGGTGAACGAGCCCGTGGCGCCGAGCGGGATCGGTTTCATCGAAATTTCTCCTGAGGCAATTTTGGCCAGCGCAGCTGCGGTCGCACCGCCAGTCGGCTCGGCGGTGGCCTATCCCACGATTTCGAAATGCGCGTGGGTGGGCTGCATCGCGAGCCCGTTGACCGGCAACACGTCCTGCGGGCAGGCTGAAAAAGCGACGACGCAATCCATCTCGGCGCGCAGCGAAACATGGCTACCCGGGGTGCTGACCGGTGGGCGCACCTCCACCCGGTTGCCGTCGACGACCGGGATGTTCATGAACAGATTCAGCGGCCCCGGCGTCTGGGGCGGCGTCAGCCCGAGCTCCGCCAGCCCGGCGGCGAAATTGTCGGTGCAATTGTCGTGATAACCCTCGCATCCCAGCAGTTCGTAGCGCCAGCGGTCGCAGGCCGCGAACAAAGTGTCGTGGACGCCGCCCGAAGTATCTTCGACGAGAGTGAGGATCGGCCGCCGGTTGTTGGTGACGAGGGCGTCGCCGACCGCCGGGATGATATGCCCGATCGCGACGCGGCTGTGCTCCATCGACATGAACTCGCGCAGATCCGCGGCATTGAACGCCCAGGCGTCGACGACCTGCTGGCCCTCCGTGTTGATGATTTTGATCGTCTGGCCTTGGCGCAAGCGAGCGGCCTTCCCCTTGCGCGCCGGAATCTCGACCATCTCGCCACTCCCATCTCGTCGACCTGAAGCCGAGTGTAGCAAAGATCGAACCATCGGGCTTGTGGCGCGCACATCCCTAAGCGGGACGCCGCGATCGGTCATTGACAGCAAAGGCCGGCCGCGCCGCTATTGCGCCGACAGATCATTGT
>DATKHX010000489.1:0-14496 GCA_035510075.1 Allostellaceae bacterium | reverse complement strand
GGAGAGTCGGCTTGGAACAAGGCTGACCCATGACCCGGTATGGCTTGCATGATGAGCAGTGGGAGCGGATCAAGGACTTGCTTCCGGGGAAGCCTGGCGATGTTGGCGTGACCGCGCCCGACAATCGCCGGTTTGTCGAGGCGGTGCTGTACCGATATCGCGCCGGCATCCCATGGCGCGACCTGCCGGAGCGCTTTGGCGACGGGAAGAACACGCACCGGCGGTTCAGCCGCTGGAGCAAAACCGGGGTGTGGCAGCGGGTGTTTGAGCATCTGGCCGCCGATGCCGGAAAAGCGAAATTCTCGGTCTTCGACGGGGTGATATCAATTTTAAACGGGGCTTGTTGCTGCTGGCAGATACGAAAAGCTCATCCCGGGAGCAGCAGCCGAAAATCGCATTACGCGAATCCCACTCAAGGTCCCTGTGACACTCCTTTGCAAGGCGATGAAGCTGGCGGAGTCTCATGGTCAAACGCTGGATGCGTTCATCACCGATGCCCTGCAGGTAAGGGTCGCGAAGCTAAGTTCGACTGATTCGGAAGGAGCGGTCAACGCCGAATGATCGGACAGAGCCGACCCAAACGCCGTCCGTGCCGCCCTGGAATTTCCCAAATGGTGAGTACTAGGTGAGTGCTGGAAACGAAAAGGGCTTAGCCTTCTTCAGGCTAAGCCCTTTTTTTGGTTGGTGGAGCCAACCGGGATCGAACCGGTGACCTCTACAATGCCATTGTAGCGCTCTCCCAGCTGAGCTATGGCCCCGCGCCGCCGGGCGTTCGTCGCCGAGTTTGCGGCTGTCGGGAAAAGTTATGAATGCCGACGCGTCCGGGCAAGCAAAAAAAACGGCCGCCACTCCCCGGGCGGCTCAGCGCTCGTCCTCTTCGACATTCTCGATGACCTCGGCCATGTCGTCTTCGTCCTCGCCGAGCTCGGAGGCGTCTTCGAGCAGCTCCTCGTCTTCCTCCTCGGCCTCCTCGAGCGGGGCCGCCTCTTCTTCCTCGACGGCGGCGTCGCCCTCCTCGGTCTCGACATCGGCGTCGAGCTCGTCGGCGCCGACGGGTTCGACCTCCTTTTCGACCGGTGCCACCGGCCGCGTCCGGCGCGATTTCAAAAACGCCTCGGGATCAAAAGGCGTGCTGCATTTCGGACAGATCACGGGTTTGCGCAGCAGGTCGTAATAGCGCGTCCCGCAGCTCGGACAAATCCGCTTTGTGCCCCATTCGGGCTTCGCCACCTGTTAAACTCCATTTGTGTCGGGGATCGGTCGACGCGCCATTGCCACAGGGACGCCGCCCTGTCAAAAGCAATCCGCGCGGCGGCACGCTGCCGGCTTCCCGATATGGGCCGAGGCCGCTGCCGCCGCAACCGCCAACTTTCTTCTCGCAAGGCTGCGTTCCGCCATGGCCCAACCCTCCTCGCCCCAGCACGCGCCGTTGGAATCGACCCGGCCGGCCGCCCCGCTCGCCGGCACGATCCGCGTTCCGGGCGACAAGTCGATCTCGCACCGGGCGCTGATGCTGGGCGCGCTCGCGGTCGGCCGGACCGAGATCAGCGGGCTGCTCGAAGGCGAGGACGTGCTCGCGACCGCCGCGGCGCTGAACGCGCTCGGCGCCCACGCCGCACCGGCCGGCGACGGCAAATGGGTCGTCGACGGGGTCGGGGTCGGAGCACTCGCCGAGCCGGAAAACCTGCTCGACCTCGGCAATTCCGGGACCTCGGCGCGGCTTTTGCTCGGCATCCTCGCGACCCATCCGCTGACCGCCTTTGTCACCGGCGACGCCTCGCTGCGGCGCCGCCCGATGGGGCGCGTGACCGAGCCGTTGAGCCGTTTCGGTGCGCATTTCCTGACCCGCGAGGGCGCCCGCCTGCCGCTCGCCCTGACCGGGGCGAAAAGCCCGGTCCCGATCGAATACCGGCTGCCGGTGCCTTCGGCGCAGGTCAAATCGGCGGTATTGCTCGCCGGGCTCAACACGCCCGGTGCGACGACGGTCGTCGAGCCGCAGGCGACGCGCGACCACACCGAGCGGATGCTGCGTCATTTCGGCGGAACGGTGCTGACCGAGCCGGCCGCGGGCGGCGGCCTGCGGATCACGGTCGAGGGCTATCCCGAGCTCGCGGCGGCGCCGGTGGTGGTGCCGGGCGATGTTTCCTCGGCCGCCTTTCCGCTGGTGGCGGCGCTGATCGTGCCGGGGTCGGAGGTGACGATCGAAGGGGTCGGGATCAACCCGTTGCGCGCCGGGCTGCTCGACTGCCTGCGCGAGATGGGCGCCGACATCGCCTTGGTAAACGAGCGCGAGGAGGGCGGCGAGCCGGTCGCCGATTTGCGGGCCCGCGCCGGGGCCTTGACCGGCGCCGACATCCCGCCCGAGCGGGCGCCCAAGATGATCGACGAATACCCGATCCTCGCCATCGCCGCCGCCTGCGCGCGCGGCCGCACGGTCATGCGCGGGCTCGCCGAGCTCAGGGTCAAGGAAAGCGACCGGCTGGCGGCGATCGCCACCGGGCTCGCCGGTTGCGGCGTGCGCGTCGCGGTCGAGGGCGACGACCTGGTCGTCGAGGGGGCCGGCAATTTCCCGGCTGGCGGGGCGACGGTCGCCACCCAGCTCGACCACCGGATCGCGATGGCGTTCCTGGTGCTCGGGCTTGCCGCCAAAGAGCCGGTGCGGGTCGACGACGGCGCCCCGATCGCCACCAGCTTTCCCGATTTTGTCCCGCTTATCAATCGGCTCGGGGGCGTTGTGGCAACCGCGCCTTAGTCCTGCAATGGGCCGTGACCGGATGGGTGCGCGGCCGTTCGTCGTCGCGATCGACGGGCCGGCGGCGTCCGGCAAGGGGACGCTGGCGCGGCGGCTTGCCGAGCGCTTCGGCCTCGCCCATCTCGATACCGGGACCCTGTACCGGGCGACGGCGTTTCTCGTCCTCGACGGCGGCGGCGACCCGGCCGATCCGGCCGCGGCCGAGGCTGCGGCCCGCCGCGTCGGCAGGCAAATTGTGTCGGACCCCCGGCTGCGCGGCGAAGCCGTCGCCCGCGCATCCTCGGTCGTCGCCGCGCACCCCGCCGTCCGCCAGGCCCTGCTCGAATTCCAACGCCACTTCGCGGCGCATCCTCCTGGCGCGGCGCGGGGTGCGGTGCTGGACGGACGCGATGTCGGCTCGGTCGTGTGTCCAGACGCGCCAGTCAAGCTGTTCGTCACCGCCGACGCGGTCGTGCGTGCACGCCGCCGGGTCGACGAGTTGCGGGCCGGCGGGGCGGCGGCTATATACGAGGATGTCTTGCAGGAATTGACGGAACGCGACGCCCGCGATGCCGAGCGTCAGGCGGCTCCGCTGACCGCGGCGCCCGGCGCCGTCGTCATCGACACGACGGCGCTCGACGCCGATACGGTGCTGGCGCGGGCGTCCGATGTTGTTGGGCGCGCTCTCGTCGGTTCGCGCTGACGCTAGGTTCGGAACTCGTGTAAAGTCCTCGGACGAGCGGCCAGCGGCCGTCAGAACCACAGGACCGGGTCGATGCGGCCGCGCCCGAACTGCCGGCGGCTGCGGGCTCCGCGCCGATCCCGGCGGAGCCGAACTACCGATGCGGGGTCGAGGAGAAGGAATGGCACTGGCAACACAAACCGCGGAGGCGCCTGCGAGGGAAAGTTTCGCAGCACTCCTCGATGAATCCCTGGGCATGGTCAACGGCCTCGAAGGCACGGTCGTCAAAGGCCGGGTCATCGCCCTCGAGAACGACATCGTATTGATCGATGTCGGCCTCAAATCCGAAGGCCGCGTGCCGCTGAAGGAATTCGCCGCCGGGGGCGGCGAGCCCAGCCTCCATGTCGGCGACACTGTCGAGGTCTTTCTCGAGCGCATGGAGGACAAGAACGGCGAAGCGCAGCTGTCGCGCGAAAAGGCGCGGCGCGAGGAGGCCTGGACCCAGCTCGAAAAAGGCTTTCAGGCAAACGAGCGGGTGACCGGGGTGATATTCGGCCGGGTCAAGGGCGGCTTCACGGTCGACTTGAACGGTGCCGTCGCGTTTCTGCCCGGCAGCCAGGTCGACATCCGCCCGGTGCGCGACATCACCCCACTCTTGGGATCGCAGCAGCCGTTTCAGATCCTGAAGATGGACCGCTCGCGCGGCAACATCGTCGTCTCCCGCCGGGCCGTGCTCGAGGAGAGCCGCGCCGAGCAGCGCTCGGAGCTGGTCGCGAGCCTGAAGGAAGGCCAAATCCTCAGCGGCGTCGTGAAGAACATCACCGATTACGGCGCGTTTGTCGATCTGGGCGGGGTCGACGGTCTCTTGCACGTCACCGACATCGCCTGGCGGCGCATCAACCACCCTTCGGAAGCGCTCAATATCGGTCAGAACGTCAAGGTTCAGGTCATCCGCTTCAACCCCGAGACGCAGCGCATCTCGCTCGGCATGAAGCAGCTCGAAGCCGACCCGTGGGAAGGGGTCGAGTTGAAATACCCGGCCGGCGCCAAGTTCAAGGGCCGCGTCACCAACATCACCGACTACGGTGCGTTTGTCGAATTGGAGCCGGGGGTCGAGGGCCTGGTCCATGTCTCCGAAATGAGCTGGACCAAGAAGAACGTGCATACCGGCAAGATCGTCTCGACCAGCCAGGAGGTCGAGGTCATGGTGCTCGATGTCGATCCGCAAAAGCGGCGCATCAGCCTCGGCCTCAAGCAGACCCTAGCCAACCCGTGGGACAGCTTTGCCGAAGAACACCCGATCGGCAGCGAGATCGAGGGCGAGATCCGCAACATCACCGAGTTCGGGCTGTTCATCGGTCTGCCCGGCGAGATCGACGGCATGGTCCATCTCTCCGACATCGACTGGAACCGGCCGGGCGAGGACGCCCTCGACAACTATCACAAGGGCGAGGTCGTCCGCGTCAAGGTGCTCGATATCGATGTCGAGAAGGAGCGTATCAGCCTCGGCATCAAGCAGCTCGAAACCGATCCGTTCGAAGCCGGGATGACCAAGCTGCGCAAGGGCGAGGTCGTCACCGGCACGGTCGCCGGGATTACCGAGGGCGGTGTCGAGGTCTCGGTCGGCGACGGCTTGCTGGGCTTTATCCGCAAGTCCGAGCTGTCGCGCGACCGCAGCGAGCAGCGGCCCGACCGGTTTGCCGTCGGCGAGAAGGTCGATGCCAAGATCACGACGATCGACCGCGGCACGCGCAAGGTCACCTTGTCGATCAAGGCGCGCGAGGTCGACGAGGAAAAACGCGCGATGGCCGAGTTCGGCTCGTCGGATTCGGGCGCCAGCCTCGGCGACATTCTCGGTGCCGCGATCAATCGCGCCCGCCGCCAGGATGCCGAGCGGCAGAGCGAGGCCGAAGACAAGGAGTAGCGCCGGGAAAGCCAGTCGTCGCGGCCGTCCCGGTCGTCGCGGGAGGGCCGGCCCGGCGCGGTGCGCGTTACCCGAGCGGCATCGGCGCTTGGTCTTGACCCGCGGTGGACGCTTTGGCAGGCTCGCTCGATACTCCATAAGCCGTGGGGGGCGGCGTTCGGGATGACCAAATCGGAGCTCGTGCAAAAGCTGTCCGAGAGCAATCCGCATCTCTATCAGCGCGATGTCGAAGTCATCGTCACCGCGATCTTCGAGGAGATCGCGGCGGCCTTGGCGAGAGGCGATCGGGTCGAGCTGCGCGGGTTTGGCGCGTTCTCGGTCAAACGGCGCGACGCCCGCGTCGGCCGCAACCCCAGAACAGGCGACAGCGTGCGTGTCGCAGAAAAGCATATCCCGTTCTTCAAGACCGGAAAGCAGCTGCGCGACCGCTTGAACCAGGACGCACCCTAGGAAATATCGTCGAGGGCGGGGCGCCTCTGGTGAGGGCGATCTACTGGGCCGGAATCCTCGTTATTGCTGCATTGGTGAGCGTGTTTGCCGCCTCCAACCGCGAGACCGTGGCGCTCGGGTTGTGGCCGCTGCCGTTTCTGGCGCAGGCGCCGCTCTACCTCGTGGTTTTGGTTGCCTTGTTCTTCGGTTTCGCCACCGGGGCTGTCGCCGCCTGGATCAAAGGGCGCCGACGGCGCCGGCAACTGCGCGCTTGCCGGCGGCAGAACGAGGCGTTGGCACGCGAACTCGCCGCCACCCAGTCGCAGCTCGCTGACAGCGCGCAGACCACCCGCACGGCGCTGCCGCCGACGCGCCAACGCTGAGACGCGAACGTAAGCTTGATCACGTCGTCATCCCGCGCTCGACTACGGCCGTCCTGGTCCGCGATCGACATGCCCTTTTGATGCTTGCGCGAGCAGCTGCCCCCTCTCCAAGACCCCTTGCCCGGTCACGTTGTTCCTTGAGTTGTGTTGGTTCGCTACCATCCAACGGATAGCCGAGGGATGCTTGCAGCCGATCACGAGGCCGATCGCCGCCGGGCCGGGCACAAATCTTTTGACCTCGTCCCCGCCCCGGGTTCAGTCTGCAGGCGCACAAAACAGATAATTGGCGAACCCCAGAATGGATCTTCCCGACAGCGTAGCCGCGATCGGAGAGCGGCTCGGCGGAGGCGGCGCGATCGTCGTCGACCCGCAATTACTAAACGGTGCCGACGTGTTCGCCGCCGAGCGCGAGCGGCTGTTCCTGCGCCCGTGGATCGCCGTCGATCATCAATCGCGCATCGCCGAGCCCGGGCGCTACGTCCGCTTCGACGCCGCCACCCGCTCAGTTTTGCTGACCCGCGATGCCGAAGGCCGTCTGCGCGCATTGCGCAATGTCTGCCTCCATGCCGGCTATCCGATCTGCGAGGCCGAGGAAGGGCCGGCCGATCGGCTGATCTGCCCCTATCACGGCTGGGAGTTTACCGCCGAGGGCCGGCTCGTGGAGCCCGACCTGTCGGCTCGCATCGACCCGGCGCGGCTGCGGCTCGCGAGCTATCCGGTTCGGATCCAGGACGGGCTGATCTTTGTCGACTTGTCGAAGCCCTCCGCGGCGAGCGAGGAGGCGGATACGGCGCCGGCGACGCCGCATGCCATACCCGCCTGGCTCGCCCAAGGTCGAGTGACCGAGCGGGCACGGTACAGCACGAGCTGGAACTGGAAGCTGGCGCTGCAATTCCTCAAATCCTCGCCACACCTGTTCGGCGACGATCTCGCCGAGCAGCAGGACCTGGTCGCATTCGGGCCGCTCAGCTTGATGCTGGTCGAGCCGCACCAGGCGGCATTGCTGCGTGTGATCCCGAAATCCGCCGCCCACACCGACATCCAGCTGGTTCGCGTGGCACGGGCAGGCGCCTCGGCAACCGAGCCCTGCGACCGTGTCGCGGAGGGATTGCGCGAAGCCGGCGACGCGGAGTCCGTTGCCCAAAAGACCGAGCTCGATCGTGACTTCTTCGGCTGGTACTGGCCGCTGATGTCGGCCGGCTGACCGGGTGCCGGAGACCCGGCGCGATGGCAATCCGCACATTGGCCGAGGGGCTGGAATCCCCCGAAGGGCCGGTGGCGCTCGGCGACGGCTCGGTGGTGCTGGTCGAAATCGCCGGCGGCACGCCGACGAGAACATCGCCCGACGGCGTCAAGGCGGTCGTGGCGCGGCGGACCCGACGGTGCGGCGATCGCGCCGCAATCATTCCGGGTGAGAGGCCGGCCGTCGCCGCGCATGCGGGTGCGGGACCCAAGGGCGGTCGCCGCGGCTGCCGTTGGCGCTCTCGATCGTGACGCCGTCGTCGTCGAGCCATAAGGCGACTGTACCCAGCCGCCAGGAATCGATGCGGTCGACAACCGGCACGACCCTGCGACAGCGGAACCCCGCCGGCACTTGGCTCACGATCGCGTCGACGCCGTCGCATTCGATCGGCAACCCCGCGGCGCCGGTGACGATCGCCACGCTGCGCCCGCGCGCCCGATAGCGGCACAGCTCGCCAGCGCAATCGAGCGGGCCGTCGGCGCCGGTCTGCGGCCACGAAATCACGTCGAGTCCGGTCTCTTCGGCGAGAAAAGACGCCTCGATCCTCTCGCCATGCTCGGCGCTCGCCCAATACTGCCCGCCGGGCGAGCGCACCGCGAGAAAACGGCCGATATCGGCGATCACGACATCGGGCGGCCGCACGAAGCCCATGCCGGCAAGCCCGGCGGCGATCGCGACCATACCCCAGCGTCGCCACGGCTGCTGCCACAGGCATAGCCACAACCCCCCGAGTGCGACCAGCACGAGTCCGGCCGCGGGCAGTCGCGGCATCGGCCAGACGTTTCCGGGAAGTCCCGAAACGTTCTGAGCGACAAAGATCGTGGCGTCGATCCCCCAGCCCATCGGGACAAGAGCGAACCGCTCGAGGCCGAAGGGCATCAACAGGCAGGCGACGACGCCCCAGGGCAAGGTCCACACCGCGCTCAGCGGCACGGCGACGACGTTGGCGAGCGGCGAATAGAGTGCGATGTGGTGGAAATGGTAGACCGAGAACGGATCGGTGCCGATCGTGACGACGACGGTGGTCACCACCACCGCCCCCGCATAGCCCAGCACGCGACCTGGCAATGACGGGCGGTGCAGCAAATGACCGAGCCGGCCGCCGTAAGTCTCGTAAACCGCGATCAGAGCTACGACCGCGCCGAACGACATCTGAAAGCTGACGCCGACCAGGCTTTCGGGTTCGATCATCAGCACAAAGGCGGCGGCGAGCGCGCAGATCCGCATCGAAATCCGCAGCCGGTCGATCAGGATCGCGGCAAAGACCAGCCCGTTCATGACAAAGGCGCGTTCGGTCGGGATCGCCGCCCCCGACAGCATCAGATAGCAGGAGAGCACCACGAGGGTCGCGGCGGCGGCGATCTTTTTGATCGGATAACGCAATGCCACCCACGGGATCAGCGCCAGCGCCGCCCGCACCGTGAAAAAGACAAAGCCGCCGACCAGGCCCAGATGCAGCCCGGCGATCGCCAAGAGATGCTGCAGGCCGGATTGGCGAAAGGCTTGCTTGACCTCTTCCGAGATCGCGCCGCGTTTGCCGGTGATCAGCGCCGAAGCGACACCGCCGGTCGAGCCGGGCAGGACGGCGATGATCCGCCGCGACATGTCGGTGCGCAGCAGCCGTAGATCCTCGCGCCAACCGCCCCCCGCCGCCCCTGCCTCGGCGCCAGCGTCGCGGCGAGCCGGACCGAAGGTGTAGCCGACCCCGCCGATCCGAGCGAAAAAGGCTTCGCGCTGCATGTCGTGGCTGCCCGGCAGGATCTGTCCCGGCACCGGATACAGCACCGCGCGCATGCCGACCCGGTCGCCGGGTGCGAGCAGGTCGCTCGTCGGCGCGATGTGGATGCGCAGGCGCGCCGGCTGCTCGCCCGGTGCGAGCCCCGGCAGCGGATCGGGCGTGACGACGACCCGCCAGCCGCGATCGACCGAGTCGATGTCGACAACCCGCCCGGTGACGGCGACCGGGCCGAGCCGGCGTTGCAGCATCGGCGTCTGGCGCTGCCAAGTGGTCTCCTCGATCAGAGCAAATCCGGCGCAAAACAGGGTCAGCGCCAGCATCGCCTCGCACAACAACGGGCGCTGGTGCAGCGCGAAGGTGCCAGTGCCGGCGGCGAGTGCGGCGCCAAAGCCGAGCCACATCGGCGGTTCGAAGGTCAGCGAGAAATAGACGCCGATGCCGGCGCCAAAAAACACCGGCAGCCACAACAGGCGGCGCTCGCCCTCGGCGGCATAGGAATGGGCGGCAGCCCTGAACAGCCGCGCGCCCCATCGCGAGGCTGCGCCGAGCCCGCCGACCGCGATCGCCGCATCCGCCATCACCGCCCCGCTGGTCGCGCGCCGCGAGACTAACCCGATCGACAGTCAAAAAATCGTCAACCCCGCGATGACCGTTAATGGATAGGCTACGCAACCTGGCGCGGCGATCCATCGGCGCATAGTGGATTGCCGGCTGCTGACGAATTGACCATCGTGAGCGCCGCCCGATCCCGAGGAGAGAACCATTGCACTGCCGCTCGCGTCGTCCGCCTGCCGGGGTGATCCGATTGGGAGCATTTTCTCGTGCTTGCCGGCGATCTGGCGGCGGTAGCATCTGCACGGCTGTCATCGTCGCCGCCCTGCTATTAGCCTTTGGCGGCGGCCAGCTCAGGGCCCAAACATCGCCGGCAGAGGCCCAATCCGCACCCACCGGCGGCGTCGCGGCGGCGTGCGTCGTGGCGCCAAGGCCAAATTCGCTGTGGTCGCTCGCCCAGTGCTGCGCCCGGGACCTGAAAAGCAATCCCGGTTGCCGCTATTACAACCAGGCGGACGAATTCATCATACTCAAAGACAATAGCCGCAAGAAGCCCGCCGCCTATCTGATCATCCCGACCGCGAAGCTGACCGGGATCGAAGACCGGCAGATCTTCGCGCCACCCTTCGCCGACTTTTGGGCCTATGGTTGGCAGCAGGCGCAAACCTACGTGAAGAAGCCAGCCGGCGAGACCGCCCTCGCGATCAACTCGATCGTCGGACGCACCCAGAACCAGCTGCACATCCACATCGCCTGCGTCAGGCCCGATGTCGCCCAGGCCCTGGCCCGCAACGAGGCAAAGATCGGGGCTGATCCGGCGACGGCATTGCGGCTGGCGCTCGGACCCGACAATCACATCTACCGGGTGATCAGGGTTCCGGGCCTGACCGCTGCCGACAGTCCGTACAACCTCGTCGCGGCGATGCCCGGCGCCCGCGCCGACATGGCCAACCAGAGCGTCGCGGTCATCGGGTCGACGACGCCCGGCTCGTACTATGTGCTCGAGACCTACGCCCACGGCACCAATCCCGGCTCGGCAGAAGAGCTTCTCGACCAATCTTGCGGCCGGTGAGGGCGCCCGTTCGGCGGCCGCGATACGAGGCGAAGCATCGATGACAGGCGCCGAAGCCTGGGTGCCCGAGCCGAACCGATCGACCGGGTGGTTCGCGGCCGCCGCGAACGCATTGCGGGCTGCAGGGCCGGCGCTGCTCTTCGGCCTGCGGCTGTGGGCGGCAGTCTGCCTGGCGCTCTACATCGCGTTCTGGCTCGAGCTCGATACACCGTCCTGGGCCGGGACCAGCGCAGCGATCATGTGTCAGCCGCATCTCGGCGCCTCGCTGCGCAAGGGCTGGTACCGCTTGATCGGCACCGTGGTGGGCGCCATCGCGATCGTCGTCATGACGGGCTGCTTTCCGCAAAACCGCGCGGCGTTTTTTCTCGTGCTGGCGCTATGGGGCGCCGGTTGCGCGTTACTGGCCAACCTGCTGCGCAACTTCGCGTCCTATTCCGCGGCATTGGCCGGCTACACCGCCGCGATCATCGCGAGCGACCAACTCGGCGCCGTCGGAGGGCTCAACGGTCAGGCTTTCATACTTGCGGTCAACCGCGCCAGCGAGATCTGCATCGGCATCGTCAGCGCCGGCATCGTCCTTGCCGGAACCGATTTTGGCGGGGCCCGGCGCCGGGTGGCGAGCCTGTTCGCCCACCTCTCGGCCGAGATCGCCTGCCGCTTCGCCGGCACACTGGCTGACGCCGGCGCCGAATTCGAGCAAACCCAGACGATCCGGCGCGAGCTCGTGCGCCAGGTCATCGCGCTCGACCCGGTGATCGACGAGGCGCTCGGCGAATCCTCGGAACTCCGCTACCATTCCCCTCTCCTGCAGAACGCTTTGGATGGTCTCGTCAAGGCGCTCGCCAACTGGCGCACGGTGGCGGTCGTCTTGGCAGGCTCGCCGCGGGAAAGGGCCCGACAAGAGGCGGGGGCGTTGCTGGCGGAGGTGCCGGAGCAGCTTCGCGCGACGCCCGGTCCGGATCAGGCAGCACGATGGATCGCGCATCCGGCGCGCTTGCTTCAGGCGTCCGATGACGCGGCAGGGAAGCTGTTCGGGCTGCCGGCGGCCACACCGTCGCTGCGGCTCCTCGCGGACCAGGCCGCAGACGCGCTGGCGGGCGTTTCGCAGGCGCTCATCGCGCTCGCCTTGCTGGTGGCCGATCCTACCCGAACGGTGACGCGTAGTGCTGGCCGCCGACGCTTGCGGATCCCCGATTGGCTTCCGCCTCTGACTAATGCCGGGCGCGCGTTTGTGGTGATCGGCATCGCCGAGCTTTTCTGGATTGTCACCGCATGGCCCGGGGGCGCCAACGCAATTACCTTCGCCGCGATCATCGTGATCCTGTTCGCGCCGCGCGCCGAGCAGGCCTACAACATCGCGATCGGCTTTATGATCGGCAGCGTCCTGACTGTAGGCGTTGTCGCGACTCTTCTTTTTGCGCTGCTGCCGAACATCGAGACCTTTGCCGGTTTCAGCTTGATAATTGGTTTCGTATTGGTCCCGATCGGTACTGTGCTCGCGCTGCAATGGCACCCAGCCATCTTCACCGGAATGGTGACAGTCCTTATTCCGTTGCTGGCCCCCACTAATCCGATGAGCTACGATCAACAGCAATACTATAACGCCGCTTTGACGATCATTGCCGGGGCGGGTGCGGGTGCATTCTCGTATCGCTTGCTGCCGCCGCTGTCTCCTGCGTTTCGCACCTGCCGGCTGATGGCGCTGACGTTGCGCGATCTGCGTCGCCTCGCGACGAGCCCACTCCCGGACACGGCCCAGGACTGGGAGCAGCGCATGTTTGCGAGGTTCGCGTTGCTGCCGGATCAGGCGCAACCGGTGCAGCGCTCGTGGCTGACCGCGGCGTTGTCGATGGGGACCAAAATCATCCAGCTTCGCCACCTCTACCCTCGGTTCGGTCCGAGCCACGACCTCGGGGCCGCGCTCGATGCCGTCGCCCGCGGCAATTGCGCAGTGGCGATCGCAAAGCTTGGCGAGATCGATGCTGAGTTGACCACTCTTCCGGGTGAAGCGGCGCTTCGGGCGCGCGGCCTGATCCTTGCAATCTCTGCGGCGCTCACCCAACATGCCGCGTACTTCGGCGCAGGAGCACCGGCGTGAGGTTCACCGAGGTCAATCTGTTCGGCGTCTATGTCGCGCCGATTTCGGTGATCATGGTGGCCGCCTGGTTTGCCACGATCTGGTTGCGATGGGGCGCCGCCCGTTTTGGCCTGTTGCGCTATGTCTGGCACCCCTCGCTTTTCATGTTCGCGGTATACATGATCGTGTTCTCGTCGATGGTTTTATTGGTCGCGAGATGGCCGATACCGAGCTGAGATCGCGCGTAGACGTCACGCCCGCCGCGCCCGCCGCCGACCGGTTGGGCACGCCCGCCGTAGCTTCCCGCCGGCGGCGGCGCATACGCATCCTGCCGCTCGTGATCACGCTCGTCGTGGTGGTGATTGCCGCAGCACTCGGCCGGGCGATGTGGGGTGCCTACATGGAGGCGCCGTGGACGCGCGACGGCACGGTGCGGGCTTATGTCGTTACGATGGCGCCGGAAGTCGCCGGCCGGATTGTTCAGTTGCCGGTCGCCGACAATCAATTGGTGCGCCGGGGCGACCTGCTAATGGTGATCGACCCGACCAACTACAAGATCGCCGTCGATCTCGCCGTCGCGGCCGCCCAACAGGCGCTGACGACGGCACAGAACGATCAACGCGAGGCGCAACGTCGGCAGGAGCTGACCCAGCTGGCGGCGACGAAAGAAGAGAAACAGACCTATGAGAGCAACGCCATCGCCGCGCAAGCAACCTATCAGCAGACGCTCGCCCGTTTGGATCAGGCGCGGGTCGATCTGCGGCGAACCGAGATCCGCTCGCCGGTCAACGGCTACGTCACCAATCTCTTGGCGCAGCTCGGAGATTATGCCACGGTCGGGGAGAATTTGATCTCGCTGGTCGACGCCGATTCCTTTTGGGTCGACGGCTATTTCGAAGAAACCAACCTCGACCGCATCCACAAAGGCGACCCGGCCACGATAAAGCTGATGGGTTATCGGCAAATCGTACACGGGCATGTCAACAGCATCGCGCGCGCGATCAATGTCGCCAACGCCCAGCCGAATGGCGAAGGTCTCGCCACGGTCAACCCGATCTTCACCTGGGTGCGGCTCGCTCAGCGCATCCCGGTGCGCATTCATATTGACAAGGTGCCCGAGGGTGTGCATCTGGTTGCCGGAATGACCGCGACGGTTCAGGTCGACCCCCGCCCCGCGCCGCCGGCCAGATAGCTCAGCCACGGTCATCCCACCGCGACGTGTGCCTACGCCTGGTCGTCGCCGATTGAGGGCAGCACGAAGCGGCGGTTCTTCGCGGTGCTGCATACCGAGCGGATCAACTCGCCGTTAGAAGCAGTTCGGGCGGCAATCGTCGCTGAAAGCCGCGGGAGGAAAACATGAGTTTCGCGAAAACCAAGGGTGAATTGACCAGTCGAATCGGACGCTGGGTCACCTATGGCGCGCCGAAGGATGTTCGTGGTAAGGGCGGTGGAAGTTGGAATGGCAAAATAATCGATGAAGTTTGGGTGGAGCCAGAAATTAACAGATTACCTCCCCATGAGCAACCTTGCCCCCATGAACATTGCTGGGGTGATTATTCGTTTTGCAGCCAACTAATCGAGGGCGTTGACGACGGCACGCATCATGTTCGCCTCGCGTATTATCGACGCCGCTGCGGCGAAGATAGCTGGGAGTACGCGAGCCAA
>DATKHX010000488.1:0-8859 GCA_035510075.1 Allostellaceae bacterium | reverse complement strand
GCCTGGCTGTTCACGATACTCCACAACCAATACGTGAATTACGTGCGGCGATCGGTGCGCGAGGGAGCTGCGGTGGGACTGACCGACAGCGAGCAGCTGCTGACTTGCGCGCCGCAGCAGGGCCATCGACTCGCGCTTCGCGACCTGGAGCGCGCCATCGCGAAACTCCCCGAGGAGCAGCGGTCGGCCATTCTTCTCGTTGGTTTGGAAGGCATGCGCTATGAAGAAGTCGCCACCGTCCTCGACGTGCCGGTCGGGACCATCCGCTCACGCTTGTCACGAGGGCGCGAGGCCCTTCGCAAGCTCGTCGGCCTCGATCCGAGTGAGGACGGGATGTCGGAGGGTGCCGCACCCTCTTGCGTCGAGCGGCGGCGCGCAATGACTAACGGCGTGGAGATCGAGCCTGCCCCGCGAGAAGCGGCGCGTCGTAAGCCGCTGCGAAGCGATGCTACGCCAGCGCGCGCTATGAGAGCGCCCTCTCAAAACGAGTTGCGCCGAGCTTAGCCGGCCCGGTCGGCCGATCCACCACCAGCCGCCGGCCGGTCGCTGCCTCAGTATTCCAAGGATCGGCCACCGGCCAGCAGGTGGGCTGACTCCGAATGCTTCGATCCAGCGGTCTTGCTAGAATCCGCCGTGCCCACTCGCCTTGGGTCCGGCATTGTCCGAATACGGGCGGTACCAAACGTACGGATCCCAATAGGCTAACGGCGCTGGATACGAATACCCCAAATAGGATCGGTCTACCGGCGATCCATATGGGTATCCGTAAGGTGAATAGCTGTAAGGTGAATAGGCGTAGGGAGAATAGCTGTACGGATAAGTGTAGGTGGGGTAATTCTGCCAGGTGGCTCCAGGATAGTACCCGGTTTGCGCTTGCGCACCGGCGGCCCCAGCGAGGAGAATTCCAAATCCGAACATTGCTGGCTTTGCAAGCTTCCACATTTTGCGGCTCCGATCCTTCGAATCCATGATCCCTGCTAAACAGGACAGGAGGGGGAATGGTTCAACTTCGAGCCGCCGCTGCGATAGGGGCTGGGTTCGAGCCCGCAAGAGCGCCGATTCGACGCCGGCGGAGCGCCGGGCCTAAGTTTGACACGTTTTTGACGATTCCGCACTCGCAGCGGCGCTGATCAATCCGGTTCTCCGCAAGCGAGGCACGGCACGGCCCGCTATACGGCGCGCGAGGACATGCTGGTGGAACCGGCTGCAACGCCCGGGCCGTTTCTGATAAAAGGGCCGCGAGATCGAAGCGCGGCTGGAGACGAGGGGATGACGATTGCGAGGACAGGACGGGGAGCGGGTGCCAAGCTCCTCACGCTGCTTTTGGCATTGGTTGGCGGCATCGGCGCCACGGGCGCCTTCGCGCTTTCGCCAAATCCCCAGCAAAGTGTGCGCGGCTTTTACGAGGTGCTGCTTGCGACGATGAAAAACGGCCCCACCCTCGGGCAGACCGGGCGTTATGCGGCGCTGGCGCCGGTCGTCAACAGCGTCTTCGACGTGCCGTTTATGGCGCAGCTCGCCGTCGGCCCATCCTGGGACACCCTCTCGCCGGCACAGCAGCAACAGATTGTCGTCGCGTTCGGGCGATATGTTTCGGCGACCTACGCCGACCGCTTTGACAGCTATTCGGGCGAGCAGCTTCAGGTTACCGGCGACGAGCCCTATGGCGGCGGGGCCATCGTCGAGACCAGGATCCTCAAAGCCGGCGAGCAGCCGGTGACGATCAACTACATGATGCGCCGGCACCAAGGCGTCTGGCAGATTTCCGACGTCTATCTCGACGGCACGATCAGCCAGCTCGCAACCCAGCGCTCCGAGTTTCACTCGATCCTGGCGCGCTACGGCGTCAATGGTCTGATTTCCACGCTCGATCGCAAGGTGGATCTGTTGACGAGCAGCGCCGCCCGTTCACCCTAGAGTGCCGAGATATCTTTCCCGGACGGTCAATCCGCGGCGGCGGAGGAGCCGCTGCTGCCTTCTGACAAATCGGGCCTCGGCAGCTGGGTCAGGACCGGCGCCGGGCCTGTGACCGGCGAGCGCAGCAAGGGCTCGAGCTGCGGCTGCAGCGCTTTCAAGAGGTGCACCGCGAGCGCGCTGGAGAATTGATACTGCGCGGCGGCTGCACCCGGAACGTAGGCGGTGATCGTGCCGTAAAAGCGGTCGCCGAGATAAAAGACAAACGTGGCGGTGCGATCCACGACCCGCTGGGAAATCAGCCTGCCGCCCCGCCCGAAACGGTCGTAGCGATTGTCGCCGGTGCCGGTCTTGCCTCCGAGCGGCAATAGGCTGCCGTCGGGCGCGCGAAAGACGCCGCTGACCGCCTTCGCGGTCCCGCCCGCCACGACCGACGACAGCGCCCTTTGGACGGTTTGCGCGACCTCGGGGGCCAGCACGCGCTGCGGCTTTGGTGCTGCAACCATGTCGGTCTCATAGGGCGTGCCGGCGGCAAATTGCAGCCGCTCTAGATCGACGGTCGGCAGCCGCACGCCGTTGTTGACGACGATCCCCATCACATCGGCGAGCGCGTCGGGCCGGTCGCCCGAGCTGCCGATCGCGGTGCCGTCGGACGGCACCAGGCGCCCGAACGGATAACCTTGGCGCCGCCAGTCCTCCAAGATCCTGTCGAACGCATCCTCCTCGAGCAGGATACGGATGCGCAGATTCTGCTGATGCGGGCTGTGGCTGTCAAACAACCAAGTATACACCTGCTGCCGCGTCTCGGCGCTCGCCGCCGTCACCTCGGCCCGCGTCGCGTTGGGGTGGTCTTGCAGATACCGGACGAGCCACAATTCGAGCGGGTGGACGCCGGCGACATAGCCGCGGTCGCGCAACGAAACTCGGGTGGAGCTCGAATCCCGATAGAGGTCCCACAGCTCGTCGTCATCGATCGCCGCCTGCGGCAGGTGCTCGTAGAGAAACGCGCCGAGCGCCGCCCGGCTCGCGTCGGGACGCACCGAACGAAACACGACGGCCAACCGGCGCGGGTCCGGCCGCGTCCGGCTCGCCAGCAGCCCGAGCGCCTCCTGCGGTGTGCGCCCGCGATAGTCGCGCCAGAAGCGGTCGAGGTACTCGCGCCCCTCCTGGTCGGCAAACCGCCGCAAATACGTTTCGCGCGCCGGATCGTCGCGATCGCTCAGCAATTCGCTTACCTGGATTCCGTCGTGGGCGATCTCGTAGCTGACGATGTCGCGCATGAGCCGAACGAAAGCGTTGTTGATCGAGTTGGCAAAGGCCGCCGCGACGGTCGGGGTTTCGTGGTCCTCCCATTTCTCGAAATTGGCGAAGCTCTGCATGCCGCCGCCGGTGAAATAGGTGCCCGGGCTCGCCGAATAGGTCCTCCGCATCGCCGCGTCGAGCATCGCTTGCAGGCTGCGATCCTTTGAGCTTGCCGCCCACCCGGCCGCCCAGCGGCTGATTGGGTCGTCCTTTGCCGCGGTTTCGATCGCTTGGAGCCGGCTGCGAGGCAAAGCCGAAAGCCGGGTGTGCAGCGCGTCGACGATGTCGAGATAGGTGATCAAGGTGCGCAGCTTGGCAGTCGAGCCGAGCTGCAACTTTGCCCCCGAATTGAGGTCGAACGGCTCGTTGAGGCTGTCGGCGCGGATGCGCACAAAGTTGCGGTCGGCGCCGCGCTCGTAAAGCACAACGCTCCAAGCGACGCGCGCCGGGCTGGCGCTGCCGAGCAGCTGACGGCCATAGAGGCCGAGAGAATGGTCATAATCGGCATCCCCGAGCCGGCTCAGCACATTGCTGATGCGCCGCTGGCCGGCGGTGTCGATGCTCGACCAGCCGCTCAGATCGAGCCGGTCGAGGGCGTAAAAATTGGGCAGGCGTAACAATGTTACCAGCTCGTCGCGAAGGCGCTCGGTCGCCTTGTTGCCGACAAACAATTCAGCGGCCGGGGGCGGCACGTCGTCCTGAAAATGGAGCTGCGCCTTCAGCGCCGCATCGCGCAAGGCCGGGTCGATGACGCCCGCATCGGCAAGCAGACCGAGATAGCGGTCGGTGAGCCTCGATAACGCGGCCTGGTTGACGGTCAGGTAGTTGGCGGGGCGGCGGCCGGCCAACAGCAAGCTCAGGGCCTGGCGATAGATTTCGCCTTTGCGTGCCAGCTCCGCCGGGGTTGTCGCCGGTCCCGTCAAAACCTCGTCGGCTTCCTCGAGATCGGTGCCGTACCACCGCCACAGCGCTTCCGGGACGCCGATGACCTCGCCATAACCCGGACGCGAGCCCAACGGCTCGGAGTTCAGATAGGCGGTCATGATTCGACGCCGCGCCGCAACCGTGCTCGGGCCGTCGAGATAGGCATGGGCGGAGGCGGTCGCCATCTGCCGGAGCTTTTCGATGCTGCCGGGTGTGCGCCCTTCCGGCGAATGGCGAAACTTCTCGGTCTGGGTCGCGAGCGTGCTGGCGCCGCCGGCGCGCAGCCGCCGGTCGATCGCGCCCGCGGCCCGCCCGGCGAGGGCGAGCGCGAACCGATCCCAGTCGACCGCCGGGTTGCGGTCGGGCTCATCTGCTTCAAACAGGTCGCGGTCTTCGATATAGGACAGGCTGCCCGTGACGAGTGGCGGGATCGACGCGAAGTTCTCGTAGGTTCGGCTGGGGTAGGTCGCCCGGTAAAGCGGCGCGCCGTCGCGATCGAACAGCTGAAGACCGGCGCGCTCCTTCTCGTGATAGATCGCATACCCGCCATACCCGACGAAATGTTCGAGCGTCGGCGACCATCGCGCTTGGCGCGCTACCGCGAAATGATGATCCTGAAGCGAACCGATGAAACGCGGCAGCTCGGCGTAGCCGAGGCGCTCGTCATAGGGACCGTATTTTGGGAAAATGATCGCGTTGCTCGGCCCCGACGCGAGCGCGAAGCCCATGCCGCGGGTCAGCCGCGCAAAGATCCGCGATTCCAGGAACGAGGTGCGGGTCTCGGCGACGATCCCCCAGGCCAGCAGCAGCAATGCCGCCAATGCCGCCAGCCAGCGCAGCGCGAGGACAAGGCGCAAAAACAGCCGGAACCGCTCGCCGCGCCACCGCCGGCGCCGCACCCTGCCATACCCGAACCGTCCCGAAACTGCATCGACCATGACCGCCTGCCCCGACCCCTTTTCGGCCCGCAAGCAAAAGAACCAACAATAGGTAAGCAATCCGTTGCCCCGCAAAGAGCCGGACGCGAAAATGTCACCGCGACCTGAACGCACAGGTCACGCCAGCGCAGATTTTCACGGGGCGAACGTGCCGACGCGCAATCCGATCCGGGTTCGACGCGAAAAGCCTCCTGGCGGCCGCGCTCGCAAACCGCGCGCGCGATCACATGGCCGACATGCCCGTAGCGGACCTAGCGCGCGCCGAGGCAATGGCATCTCAAGCCTTGTCGGAGTCGCCACGTTCCGTCAGCGCCCGTTCGCCAGGGCCGAGGTGCTGCGCGTGCAGCGTCGGCACGACTGGCGATTCTCGAATACGAAACTCCGATCGCGTCCAATCGCAATCTGGCCGATGCCTCGGCGGGCCTGGGTTGGTGCAAGTTTCGGATTGGCTCCCTTCCCCCCGTCCATCCTTTTCTCGATTGCGCTCATGCTTCCAACGGAGCGCCCGAACGCGGGGTTGCGCTGCTCGCTAAAACTTATCGGCTCAGCGTGGTAAAGCCTGGGTGTCGATGATCGCCGACATGAAGGTCACGCGCTATCGGGGGGTCGTCGAAAATCCGCGCACCATACGAAGCGGTCTATTTCGCGGGCCTACGCGAGATCGTTGAGCGACACCCATTCGAACACCGCCCGCTGATCTTCCGCCGACAATTGGCCATGATGACATGCGGGCTCGGGCGGACGCCTATGACGGCCGTGTTCCCGATGTTCATCTGGTCGCCGTGGGTCATATTGACCTTGACCCGGACATCGTGACGCGCATTCCGCGCAGGCTGACCCAAACGGTCATTGGCAGCCCAGTCGTGCGCGGGAACAGGCTCGCCATCTCGAACAATTCGTCGGCATCGGGTTGGGAGACCTGGGACACGGCGCCTGCCTTCGGGCGACGGCAGTCGCGGGTCAGCCGCCGCCGATCTTGGGGATCAGATAGATTTCGCTGTCCGGGTTGAGCGGGACGAGATAGGCGTCTTGAAAGATCTCGCCGTCGATCGCGACCGCCATCCCTTCCTCGACCTGATGGCCGAGCCCGGGATAGCGGCGCTCGAGTTCGAGGACGAGGCGGCGGAAGTTGTTCGCCTCGACGTCGAACTCGGAGACGCCGCCGGTGAACCGACGCGCCGCCTGACCCGCGATCACGACATGCGGCATGTCAACGCTTCCCTTTTGTAACGTCGACGCGAACTGTCATTGCGAGGAGTGCAGCGAGGAAGCAATCCCGCTCGAGTGCCGCCGCACTGGATTGCGTCGCTGCGCTCGCAATGACAAACCCTCTACTCCGCGGCCCGGCGCACCGGTTCCTGCGCGTCGAGGGCGGCGCGCAGCCGCGGCGGAGACATTGGCAGGTCGCGCATGCGGATCCCGGTCGCCGCGGCAATCGCATTGGCGACCGCCGCCATGGGCGGCACGATCGGCACCTCGCCGACTCCGCGGGCCCCAAACGGATGGCGCGGGTTCGGCACTTCGACCATGACCGCCTCGATCATCGGCATGTCGGAGGCGACCGGGCAGCGATAGTCGAGAAAGCCGGGGTTTTCGAGCCTGCCGTCCTTGTCGTAGATGTATTCCTCGTTCAACGCCCAGCCGACGCCCTGGGTCACCCCGCCCTGAATCTGGCCCTCGACATAGGAGGGATGGATCGCCCGCCCGACATCCTGCACCGCGGTGTAGCGCAAGATCTTGACCGCCCCGGTCTCGGGATCGACCTCGACATCGCAGATATGGGTCGCAAAGCCGGGGCCGGCGCCCTGAGCGTTGATCGACACTTCGGCGGTGATCGGTCCGCCGGTGCGCCCGGCTTTGAGCGCGATGTCGGCGAGCGGCAACGGTTCGAAGCTGCCGGCGTTGGCGCCTGCGGGATAGGCGCAGCCATCCCTCCATTCGACCGCCTCGGGGCTGATGTCCCAGATCATCGCCGCCCGTTTTTTGAGCTCGTCGACGACCTTCTCGGCGGCTTGCGTCGTAGCCATGCCGGTTGCGAAGGTGACGCGGCTGCCGCCGGTCAGGAACGAGAAGGCGATCGAGCTGGTGTCGGCGACGATCGGGCGCACGCGCTCGACCGGGATGCCGAGAATCTCAGCCGCCATCATCGCCATCGACGCGCGCGATCCGCCGATGTCGGGGGTGCCGACAGCGACGACCGCGGTGCCGTCCTCGTTGACGTGGATCGCCGCACTAGACTCGCCGCCGATGTTGAACCAAAAGCCGGAGGCGACGCCGCGCCCCTGGTTAGGGCCGAGCTTTTGCTTCAGATGCGGGTGGTTCTTGGCCGCCTCGACCGTGTCGGCATAGCCGATATTGACAAAGGTCGGCCCGTGCACCGTTTTGGTGCCGTCCTTGGCGGCGTTCTTTTCACGCAGCAGCAGCGGGTCGATCTTCAGCTCGCGCGCCAGTTCGTCGAGACAGCTTTCGACGCCGTAGGACGAGATCGGCGCCCCAGGCGCACGGTAGGCCGCGACCTTGGGCCGGTTGGAGACGACGTCGTAGCCGACGATGTCGGCGTTCGGGATGTCGTACATCGCAAAGCCGCACATGCAGCCCGGCCCGACCGGCGAGCCCGGGAAGGCGCCCGCCTGGTATTTGAGCGCAAGCTGCCCGGCGACGATGCGGCCGTCGCGCTTGGCGCCGAGCTTGACCTCGACGACCCCGCCCGAGGTCGGCCCGGTGCCGCGGAATACCTCCTCGCGGCTCATCACCATCTTGATCGGGCGTCCGGTCTTCTTGGCCAACGCCAACGCCACCGGCTCCAGATAGACGAGGGTCTTGCCGCCAAACCCGCCGCCGATCTCGGCCGGGATCGCGCGGATCTGCGAAATGTCGATGCCGAGCAATTTGGCGCAATAGGCGCGCACCATGAACTGGCCCTGGCTCGAGCTCCAGATCGTGCACTGGCCGTCGGCCGCCATCGACACGACACAGGCATGCGGCTCGATGTAGGCCTGATGCACCGGCTTTGTCGTATAGCGCCGCTCGATGATGACGTCGGCGTCGCGGAACCCGGCGTCGATATCGCCTTTGGAAAAACGGATCTCCTTGGCGATGTTCGATGGGTGCGTCGGTTTCGGATCGACACCCTGGGTGAAGAGATCGTCGTGCAATATCGGGGCGCCGGGCTTCATCGCGTCTTCGACGTCGATGACGTGCGGCAGCACGTGGTATTGGACCTCGATCAGATCGCAGGCCTGCTCGGCGATCGAGGCCGAGGTCGCGGCGACCGCGGCCACCGCGTGGCCGTCGTAGAGCACCTTGCCGCGGGCCATGCAATTGCTCGACAGGTCGCGGAAATTCATCGGCCCTTCGCCGACAAACGCCTCCTCCGAGGCGATCGGCGGAAAGTCGTCCGCGGTCACCACCGCCTTGACGCCCGGCAATGCCAGCGCCTTGTCGATGTTGATCGACATGATCCGGGCGTGGGCGTGCGGGCTGCGCTTGACTTTGCCCCACAGCATGCCGGGCATCACCATGTCGGCGCCGAAATTGGCGCGGCCGGTGACTTTGTCGACGCCGTCCGGACGAATTGGACGGGTGCCGACGACCTTTTGAAATTCCTTGGCGATAAATGTCATGAGAACCTCACTCCTGTTCCTCTAAGGCGTCGCCCCTGCGAAAGCGGGGGCCCAGGCCCTGCGCCCCGGGTTTGGGCCGGGGGCAATCGGTACCGTCTGGATTCCCGCTGTCGCGGGAATGACGAGGTTAAGTTCTAATCAGCACGCACCTTCCGTAT
>DATKHX010000487.1:0-6305 GCA_035510075.1 Allostellaceae bacterium | reverse complement strand
AATTGGCGGTCGTCGAGCCGCATTCGAGGTCGACCTCGCCGTCGCGCACGGCCGCGATGCGGGTCTCGGCGGTGACCTTGCGGTAGGCGATCTTGGGGTCGACGCCTTCGAGAGCGTCGCGGATGTCGGACACGACCGCGTTGCACAGATCGATCGAATAGCCGATCGGCTCGCCAGCCTTGTCGACATAGGAGAACGGGATCGAGCTGGCGCGGTAGCCGATGGTGACGGTCTTGCTGTCCCGGATCTTCTTCAGGGTGCCGATCAGCTCCTGCGCGCGCAGCCCCGATACGGCGGCGATCAGCGCCGCCAACAGCGCCGTGGCGACGAGCCGGCGCCGGATGGCGCCCTCGCTCACGCCGCTTGCACCTCGGCCGCAGGCCCTTCGAGCGTCTCGGCGGTCTCCCCCTCCCAGCGCCCGACGACGGCGCAGGCAAGGCTGTTGCCGATCACATTGGTCGCGGTGCGCCCCATGTCGAGGAACTGGTCGATGCCGATGATCAGCAACAGCCCGGCCTCGGGCAGCCGGAAGGTGACAAGCGTCGCGGCGATGACCACGAGCGAGGCGCGCGGCACGCCGGCCATGCCTTTGCTGGTCAGCATCAGCATCAGCAGCATCGTGACCTGCTGCGGGATCGACAGTTGGATGTTGTAGGCCTGAGCGATAAAGATCACCGCAAAGGTGCAATACATCATCGAGCCGTCGAGATTGAACGAATAGCCCATCGGCAAGACGAAGCTGACGATCTTCTTGCTGACCGGCAGCTTCTCGAGCTGCGCCATCGTCACCGGGTAGGCGGCCTCGCTGCTGGCGGTGCTGAAGCCCAGCAGAAACGGCTCGCGGATCAGCGCGATCAGACGGAACACGCGGCCGCCGAGGAACAGCAGCCCGGCGCCGATCAACACCAGCCACAGCACGCCGAGGCTGAGGTAGAATTCGACCAGGTATTTGCCGTAGGTGACCAGGATTCCCACGCCCTGCGTCGTCACCGTCGCCGCCATCGCCGCGAACACCGCAATCGGCGCCAGCGCCATGATATAGCCGGTGATCTTCAGGATGATCTGCGAAGTCTCGTCGATGATCTTGACGACGCCGGCGGCGCGTTCGCCGAGTGCGGCCGCGGCGACGCCGAAGAACAACGCAAAGACGACGATCTGCAGGATCTCGTTGTTGGCCATAGCTTCGGCCGCGCTCCGCGGGACCAGGTGGGTGACGAAATCCTTCAACGACAGCGAGGCCGCGTTTAGGTTGGTTGCGGCGCCGGCATCGGGCAACGGCAGGTTCAGGTGCTCGCCCGGGCGCAGGATGTTGACCATGATCAGGCCGAGCAACAGCGACACCAGCGAGGCGCTGACAAACCACAGCATCGCCTTGCCGCCGATGCGGCCGACCGCCTTGGTGTCGCCCATATGGGCAACGCCGACGACGAGTGTGGTGAACACCAGTGGTGCTATGATCATTTTGATCAGGCGCAGAAAGACGTCCGTGAAGAGGGAGATGTACCCGGCAATCGTCTTCGCCGTCTGCGGGTCGGGCCACAGGCTGTGACAGCCATACCCGACCGCGATGCCGAGCAGCATGCCGATGAAGATGATCAAGGTCAGTCGCTGCGAGCGCATGGCTTTTCCCTCGAGCGGTGCGGCATCCGCCCAATAGAACAATGCGGGATTACGGGACGCCGGAAAACTGTCATGTCGCCTTTTCGGCGAATTTTTTCTGGCCGCTCGACGCGCCCGAATTGCATGAATTTGCCGGCCGGCCTCGATCGGAGCAACGAGCGACGGCCGCCTCCCCCCGCGCCGCCGGCTGGAGGTGTTCTCTTGACGCTCGCCGGCGAGAAAGCCTACACAGCACGAGCTGCGCTAGTGGGCGCGCAGCAACCTAGGGAGATGGCAGATGGCTCGCATCAGGCATATCGCGCTAGTAACCGACGATCCAGCAAAGACCGCGGAATTCTACAAGGAACAGTTCGGCCTGACCGAGCTATACCGCCGGCCCGGGGATACCGGTGAAAAGGGCGTGTGGCTGAGCGACGGCTACATTTATTTCGCTATTCTGAAATATGGCGAGCCCGGTGCTCCGAAGCTGGGGCCGGGACAAAGCTCGGATATCCGCGGGATTCACCATATCGGGTTTTATGTCGACGACGAGCAAGCAACCGCCAAGGCCCTGGAAGCCGCTAATTTCTCGCCCGTCCCGATCCCAAAAACCGAAAGAGCCGAGACGACCCCGATGGGCGACGCGGTCAACCTGAAGTACCTAGGCCCTGACGACGTCCAGCTCGATATACGCAGCCGCGGCTGGAATGAAGCGATCAGCTTCGCGATGCAGCGCTACGAGCTGACGCCGGTCGTCGATAAGGAAGCTGCGGAATAATTTACAAACCGAGATCCGTCGAGCGCGACCTGGCGTTTCGACGGATCACAGCGTCGGGGTCGCGATGGACATCCGACCTGCCCCCCCGGGGCGGGGGTGGAAAAGCGCGGATTTCGAAGCGTTGCCGCGGATCGGGCGCAGGGCACCGTCAAGCGGAGGAAAAAGTGCTGACCATCATGGATCTCACCGCCGAGCTCGCCAAGCTGCGGATGTTGCGCGGACGCACCCCGGAGACCCCCGCGGCCGATCGCGAAGGCGCCTTCGCACGATTGGCGCAGTACCGCGACAGCGCCATCAACGTCGCCAAATTTTCCGGCGAGGGCCCGTGGGAGCGCCACCCGAACGGCGACGAAATCGTGCAGGTCGTCGACGGCGCTACGACCATGCACATCATGACCGACGACGGGCCGCAATCCTACGCGCTCGAGGCGGGGATGGTGGTGATCGTCCCGCAAGGGCGATGGCACCGCTTCGAAGCGCCCGATGGGGTGAGCTTGATGACCACGACCCCGCAGCCGACCCAGCATCTCACCTTCGCGATCGACGACCCGCGGACCCTCGACTGACGATTTCACGCTTCCATCCAGCCCGGCGCCGGCAGGTTGCGCTCCTTCAAAAATCCCGGGTTGAACAATTTCGACAGATAGCGGGTGCCCGAATCAGCGAGGATAGTCGCGATCGTATGCCCGGGCCCGAGCCGTCGGGCGAGCCGGATGGCACCACAGACATTGATCCCGGTCGAGCCACCGAGCACCAGCCCTTCGTCCTGGACCAGGCTGAACAGCACCGGCAGCATCTCTTCGTCGGTGATCTGAAACTGGCCGTCGGGGGTGAAGCCTTCGAGGTTTTTGGTCTCGCGGTTGTTGCCGATGCCCTCGGTGATCGAATTTCCTTCGGGCTTGAACTCGCGCCGCTCGTACCAGCTGTAAATGCCCGAGCCCATGCAGTCGGCGAGATAAATCTTGACCTCTGCGTTGCGCTCCTTGAGCGCGATGCCGACCCCGGACAAGGTGCCCCCAGTGCCGACCGAGCAGGCGAAGCCGTCGACCTTGCCCTGGGTCTGCTCCCAGATTTCGGGACCGGTCGTCTCGTAGTGGCCGCGGCGGTTGGCGAGGTTGTCGAATTGGTTGGCCCAGATCGCCCCGTTCGGCTCTTGGCCTGCAATCTCGGCCGCGAGCCGCTCGGAGTAGCGCACGTAGTTGTTGGGATTGGTGTAGGGGGCAGCCGGGACGAGACGCAGGTCGGCGCCGCACAGAAGCAGCATGTCCTTTTTTTCCTGGCTCTGCGTCTCCGGCATGACGATGACCGTGCGATAGCCGCGGGCATTCCCGACAAGCGCCAGCCCGATCCCGGTATTGCCGGCCGTACCCTCGACGACGACTCCGCCCGGTCGCAGCAAGCCGCGCTCCTCGGCGTCCTTGATGATGTAGAGTGCCGCACGGTCCTTGACCGAGCCGCCGGGGTTGAGGAACTCGGCCTTGCCGAGGATCGTGCACCCGGTTTCCTCCGAGGCGCGCCGCAACTTGATCAGCGGCGTGTTGCCGACGGTCCCGACAAAGCCGTCGCGGATCTGCATGTCCAATCTCCAGCCCCTGGCACGACGCAAATATGGCGACGACACTATCTGGGGCCGCATATTGACGGCAAGTTGGGAGCGATTTACGCCTCCGGCCGCACGGCTTAAAACGGGCTTCTACAGCCAGAGGACATTGGGCGAATGAGTGAAGCGCGGGCGGGCGCGCTGTTCCCGTTGCCTGAAACCGAGCCTTCGACCGGGGAGTTGTTTCCGCCGCCCGAGCCGAGAGAGCTCGAACATGCAACCGGGATCTTGCCGTACCAATTGCTCCGGGACGCCGTCGAGCGGACGCACGAGATCCAGTCCCTCGAAGCGATCCTTGACGATCAGATTCAACCCGCCAGCCTCGACCTGCGCCTCGGAAACGTCGCCCATCGCGTCCGCGCCAGCTTTCTCCCTGGCCCCGATCACACAGTTACTGAGAAACTGGACGCTTTGAAGCTTCATACCCTCGATTTGCGTGAGGGTGCCGTCCTAGAAAAGGACTGCGTGTACATTGTGCCGCTGCTGGAACATCTGGCGCTGCGGTATCGCACCTCGGGATCCGCCAATCCGAAGAGTTCAACCGGCCGTCTCAACGTTTTCGCGCGAGTGATTGCCGATTATGGTACAGAGTTTGACAGCATCAAATCCAATTACTCGGGACCGCTCTATGCGGAGCTTTCGCCCCGATCGTTCAGTATTCTCGTTAGACAGAACTCACGCCTCGTTCAGCTGCGAATTCGGCGGGGAAGGCCGACCTCGAGCAACGCCGCGTTGCGCCGGTTGCATGAAGAGGTCGGGTTCAGCATAGTGCCTCCGGGTTCCCCTATCGGTCGCGAATTGATCGAGGGAGGGCTAGCGGTTACTGTCGATGTAAGCGGCACTCTCCAGGATGGCTTTGTGGGGTATAAGGCGCGCAAGCACACGCCGGTAATCGATGTCGATCAAATCAACCACTACGAGGTTCGAGACTTTTGGGACCCGGTATTTGCCAACGAGCGTCGCGGAATAATTCTGGACCCTGAAGATTTCTACATCCTAGCCTCGCGCGAGGCGGTTGCGATACCGACCGACCAAGCGGCGGAAATGCTGGCGTATGACACGCTGGTCGGCGAATTCAGGGTGCATTTCGCAGGATTTTTCGATCCTGGCTTTGGCGTGGCTGAGACTGGCGGCAAGGGCAGCCGTGCGGTGCTGGAGGTGCGTGCGCACGAGGTCCCGTTTCTGATCGAGCACGGGCAGATCGTCGGGCGGCTCGTCTACGAGCGGCTGATCGGCCGCCCCGATAAGCTTTACGGCCGCGACATCGGCTCCTCCTATCAGAGCCAGGGGCTGGCCTTGTCGAAGCATTTCAAGGAATCCCCGCGCAGCTGAAGTTGCGGCTCGCATCCGATCGAAGCCCAAGGGCAGTTACCGGCGCCACTCCCCGGTTGCCCGAAATCGCGGCACCCGTCAATGTCGGCAACAATCGAGTAGTTGGAGGTAGCGATGTCCGAAGGACGACGCGCACGGCCGCAGCCGACGCCGGAGACGCAGCATTTCTGGGACGGCACCCGCGCCGGCGAATTGCGGCTGCAGCGCTGCAATGCCTGCGGCAAGGCGTATTTCCCGCCGCGCCCATTCTGCCCCGTCTGCGCCTCGCGCGAGGTCGCGGTGTTCCGCGCCTCGGGCAAGGGCCGGCTCTTCAGCTACGTGATCCACCATCGCCCGGTGCCGGGCTTCACGCCGCCCTATGCGATCGCCGTCGTCGAATTGGAGGAGGGGCCGCGGATGATGACCAACATTACGGGGTGCCCGCAGACGCCCGACGCGCTGGTGCTCGACATGCCCCTCGAGGTCGACTTCGAAAAGCTCGACGACGACATCACCCTGCCGTTGTTCCGCCCGGCCGCGAGGTAGTTGCGATGCGCCATGCAATCAGGGGCTCGGCCTCTCTTTCTTTCGTCATGGCCGGGCTTGGCCCGGCCATCCACGAATTGCACACTGTCGGGGAAAAGGCCGTGGATGCTCGGAACAAGTCCGGGCATGACATTTCTGAATTTATGGTGACGGCAGACGAGCTAGCGGGGATCGGGTGATGCAGCCGAAATCGATCGCCATCGTCGGCGCCGCCGAAACCACCCGGCTCGGCGTCATCCCCGACATGTCGCAAATCCAGTTGCACGCCGACGCGGCGCTCAACGCGATGGCCGATGCCGGCCTCAAGCTCGCGGACATCGACGGCATCGCCACCGCGGGCGAAACCCCGGTGACGGTGGCGCATTATCTCGGCCTCACCCCGAAATGGGTCGACGGCACCGCGGTCGGCGGCTGTTCGTTCATGATCCACACCCGGCATGCCGCGGCGGCGATCGCCTCCGGCCTGTGCGA
>DATKHX010000486.1:0-4292 GCA_035510075.1 Allostellaceae bacterium | reverse complement strand
TGCTCATGCCCCAGATATGAAGATCGTGGAGCGCGGTGACGCCGGGCAGCCCTTCGAGGTGAGCGCGCACCGCCGCGGCGTCGACCCCTTCGGGCACCGCGTCGAGGGCGAGGCCGATCGCACTTTTCAACAAGCTCCAGGCGCCGGCGACGATGACGAGCGAAACCGCGAGGCTGACCGCGGGGTCGAGCCACAGCCACCCGGTGACACCGATAGCGATCCCGGCGGCGACGACGCCGGCGGTGACCAGCGTGTCGGCCGCCATGTGCAAAAAGGCGCTCTTGATGTTGAGGTCGCGATTGCGGCCCGAGGCGAACAGCAATGCCGTGCCGCCGTTGACGGCGATCCCGGCCGCCGCGACCCAGATCATGACCCCGCTGGCGACCGGGGCCGGCTCGCCAAAGCGCAGCACCGCCTCCCAGGCGATGCCGCCGGTGACGACCAGCAGGATCACCGCGTTGGTCAGCGCTGCGAGGATCGAGCTCGATCCCAGCCCGTAGGTAAAACGCCCGCTCGGGCGGCGCCGGCTCAACATTGCGGCGCCCCAGGACAAGGCGAGGCCCAACACGTCGCTGAGGTTGTGCCCGCCATCCGCCAGCAGCGCCAGCGAATGCGACAACACCCCGGCCGTCGCTTCGGCGACGACATAGGCCAGGTTCAGCGCGATCCCGATCGCGAAGGCACGCCCGTAATCGGGTGGACCGTGGCTGTGGGCGGCGCGCCGATGCGCCGGATGGTTTTGCGCGGCATGATCGGTCGGCATGCGAGATCTCTTAGCGGGTACCCGCCGCGATCGTAATCGAGAGTCGCGGTCCCCAATACAAAACCGTGCGCCCCAATCGTCGTAGCGGGGGCGGTCTTGCCGCCTCAGCCGAGCATCTTTGCCGCGCGGGCCACCCGTTCGGCGCGATCGCGCTGGCGCGCCGCGGCCCCTTCGAGCACGCGAGCGAGGACGGCCGGGTCGGCCCGCTCCGGCGACCCGGCGGCGAAGGGTGGCGCCGGATCGTATTCGATCCCGAGCTGGATCGCCTCGGCGGTGGCTTGGCCGGCGATCTCGGCAGCGACGGCAAGCGCCACGTCGATCCCGGCGGTGACGCCGCCGCCGGTGAACAGATTGCCGTCGACGACGACCCGCGCGGCCACCGGCTCGGCGCCGAAAGCGCGCAGCAGATCGCGCGACATCCAGTGGGTCCCGGCTCGCTTTCCGCGCAATAGGCCCGCCGCGCCCAGCACCAGCGAGCCGGTGCAGATCCCGACGACATAACGCGCCCCGGCGGTGGCGCGGCGCAAAAACGCCAGCACCTCCTCGTCTTCGAGCAACGGGTTGATGCCGGCGCCGCCGGGGACGAGCACGAGATCGAGCGGCGGGCAATCGGTGAAAGTCGTGTCGGGCAGGATCGTCAGCCCGTGCTCGGAACGCACCGGCTCCAGATCTTTCCACAACAGCCGGGTCTCGGCATCGGGCAGCCGGGCCAGCACCTCATAGGGGCCGGTCAGGTCGAGCTGGGTCAGGTTTGGAAACACCAGCATGCCGCTGCGCATCGCGATTTTCTCCATCGCCCCGGTTCTCCGCAACATCCGCCCTGCGGGAGCGGGCCCCTTTTATCGGTAGACTTTGCCGAGGGCAAATTAGGAGACGGCTATGCCTCTGATGCTCGCGAGCCCGGAATTTGCCCAGGGTGGGCAAATCCCGACCGAATATACCTGCGACGGCGCCGACATTTCGCCTGCTTTGAGCTGGTCGGGCGCGCCGCCGGGGACCCGGAGCCTGGTGCTCGAGGAGAGGCCGCGATGCGGATGTCGCGACGGTAATTTGCGGCATCGGCGCGCGCCGGCCGTCGACGCCACAATTTCGATTCACGATTAATTAGCGGCTGGTCTGCTACCTCCGGTGTGGTGATCCGCCTGCTCTGCCGAATGCCTTTCCCGAATGAGGCTCGGCTCTGAGCCGGGGTTCGGCAGGGAGGGATTATGCGCGCGGGTATTTCTTTGTCATTGGCGGCCATGCTCGGCGCATGCGCAGCGGCAGCTCTTGGTCAAACTAACACGATTGTCCTGACGGTGGGGGCAGGCGGGCAGTACCAGACGATCAGCGCCGCGGTCTCGGCTGCGGACGCTGACAGCAATTGGAGCAATCATTACGACATCCAGGTCATGCCGGGCACCTACACGAACGATTTTCCGCATGTGACGCGGCCGATGACGATCGAGGTCAATCCCAGTTATGCCGGCCGCCCAGTGGTGCTGAACGCGACCGAGAATTTGCCCAACGAGAAGGGCATGATCCTGACGGCTGCGAGCTTGACGGTGAACGGCCTGACCTTTAGTGGAGCGCGGATCCCCAATGCCGAGGGCGGCAATGGCGCCGGCATCCGCGATCAGAATACCGGCCCGGCGGCGCTGATCGTCCAGAACAGCATTTTTACCGGCAACCAGGAAGGCATCCTGACCGGCAATGACGCCAACGAGACGATCACGGTGGTAAATTCCAAATTCGTCAACAACGGCAATCCCGATATCGACTATTTTCAGCATGGCCTCTACGTGAACTATGCCGGCAGCCTGACCGTCAGCAACAGCCTGTTCTGCGGCCAACTGATCGGCCACGACATCAAAAGCCGCGCCGCGGTGACGATGGTCGAGAACAACCAGCTCTACGATGGCGCGACCAATGCCGCGCTCGGCTGCAACGCCGGCTCGACCAGCCTCGCGGTCGACGCGCCCAACGGCGGCTCGGTCACGGTCTCGGGCAATCAAATCGTCCAGGGAGCCACGTCGCAAAATTACAAAATGGTCGATTACGGCGAGGAAGGCCTGATCTACGGCAACAACAACTTTCTCGTGTCGGCCAACAGCTTTGCCAGCTCCGGGACGCCGAGCGCCACCGCGGTCTACGATCCTCATTGCGTGGCGGCGCAGCTGACCGGCAACACATTCGCGGGCATCGGCACCATCGTAAACCCCGCGAGCTGCGCGGTTTACCAATAGCGCTCAGGGATCCTGGTTTTCGCGGGACGGGCCTGCTTCGAGGTCGTACGGCTCGCTTACGACTATTCTCGACAGCTTATCGCGCTGGGTTACGAGGCAGAAAGTTTCGGAGGACGGTGACGTGCGAGGCCCATCTGCCATCGAGGCGAGCGACAAGGACTTGGCCCCGCTCGCCTATGGCCCCCATTTTCGTGGGAGCGAAAAACGGCAGCGGGGCGGCAACGATTGGAACCGGAGATAGTCTCCGGCGCGGACGCATCCGCCACCAGGTGAGCCGCTCAGGTGTCGCCCATCTTGAGCGCGGCGATGAACGCGGATTGCGGGATCTCGACCTTGCCGAACTGGCGCATCCGCTTTTTGCCTTCCTTCTGCTTTTCGAGGAGCTTGCGCTTGCGGGTCACGTCGCCGCCATAGCATTTGGCGAGCACATCCTTGCGCAACGCCTTGACCGTCTCGCGGGCGATGATGCGGCCGCCGATCGCCGCCTGGATCGCGACCTGGAATAATTGCCGCGGGATCAGGTCTTTGAGGCGCTCGCACAGCGCCCGGCCGCGGCGGTCGGCCTCGTGGCGATGGACGATGATCGAGAGCGCGTCGACCGGCTCGCCGTTGACGAGGATGTTCATCAAAACGAGGTCGCCCTCGCGGTACTCGTCGATCTGGTAGTCGAAGCTGGCGTAGCCGCGGCTGACCGATTTCAGCCGGTCGTAGAAATCGAAGACGACCTCGTTCAGCGGCAGGCGGTAGACCAGCATCGCCCGGTTGCCGGCATAGGTCAGGTCGACCTGCTCGCCGCGGCGCTCCTCGCACAGCGCGAGGATCGGCCCGAGATAGGCGTCGGGGACGAGCACCGTCGCCTTGATCCACGGCTCCTCGATATGGTCGATGCGCACCGGGTCGGGCATGTCGGCCGGGTTGTGCAAGGTGCGCACGGCACCGTTCGTCATGTGCACGCGATAAACGACCGAGGGTGCGGTCGCGATCAGGTCGAGGTCGAATTCGCGCGTCAGCCTTTCCTGGATGATTTCGAGATGGAGGAGGCCGAGAAACCCGCAGCGAAAGCCGAACCCCAGTGCCGCCGAGGTCTCGGGCTCGTATTCGAAGCTGGCGTCGTTGAGGCGCAGTTTGGCGAGGCTGTCGCGCAGCCGCTCGTAGTCGGCGGCGTCGGTCGGGAACAGCCCGCAGAAGACCACCGGTTGCACCGGCTTGAACCCCGGCAAGGGCGCTGCCGCCGGGCGGCGGTCCTCGGTGATCGTGTCGCCGACGCGGCAATCGGCGACGGTCTTGATGCCGGCGGTGATAAA
>DATKHX010000485.1:0-8842 GCA_035510075.1 Allostellaceae bacterium | reverse complement strand
TGCCTATGCCTCAGTGGGTGACGAGGCGGCGCTCGACGGCGGCGGCCTTGATCGCCTTTTGCAGTTTTTCGAAGGCGCGGACCTCGATCTGGCGCACCCGCTCGCGCGAGATGCCGTACTGCTGAGACAAATCCTCGAGCGTCGTCGGGTTGTCGCGCAGGCGCCGCTCGGCGAGGATGTGGCGCTCGCGGTCGTTGAGGTGGGTCATCGCCTTTTCCAACAGGTCGCGGCGCAGCCCGAGCTCCTGCCGGTCGGCGAGCCGCGTTTCCTGGCTCTCGCTTTCGTCGACGAGCCAGTCCTGCCATTCGCCCTCGCTGTCGCTGCGCAACGGCGCGTTCAAAGAGTGGTCGGGGCTCGCCAGCCGGCGGTTCATGCTGACGACGTCGGCCTCGGGCACGTCGAGCTCGGTCGCGATCTTCTTCAGATTTTCGGGCGACAGATCGCCCTCCTCCATCGCCTGCAATTGGCCTTTCAATTTGCGAAGGTTGAAAAACAGCTTTTTTTGCGCGGCGGTCGTACCCATTTTGACGAGCGACCACGAATGCAGGATGTATTCCTGGATCGCGGCCCTGATCCACCACATCGCGTAGGTCGCCAGCCGAAACCCACGATCGGGATCAAAGCGCTTGACTGCCTGCATCATCCCGACATTGCCTTCCGAGATCAGCTCGGAAAGCGGCAATCCATAACCGCGATAGCCCATCGCGATCTTGGCGACGAGCCGCAGGTGGCTGGTGACCAGGCGATGGGCGGCCTGCGGGTCCTCATGCTCCTTCCAGCTTTTGGCGAGCATGTACTCCTCTTCCGGCTCCAGCATCGGGAACTTGCGGATCTCCTGGAGATACCGGGTCAAGTTTCCTTCGGAGGAGATGGAAGGGACCGAAAGGGTGGCCATTTTAGGTTCGTTGCTCCGATTAGGTGCTTTGGTCGTCGGTAAACGCTACAGCACGCAGTGTCGTCCCGCCCGTCGGGACCAACGACCATACCCTAGTAATATAGTAAGGTTTTGTCCAGTTTAAATTCGTTCTAAATCGTTAAACAGCTCGTGAAGGTCGAGTGGGAGCGGGCTGTCGAACGTCATGAAACGGCCCTCGACCGGATGGGTGAAGCCGAGCCTGCGGGCGTGCAGCGCCTGCCGCGGAAAGGCGGCGACCCGTTCCCCGGCTTCACCCGAGCGGGCGACGGCGCGGCCGGCGCGGGTGCCGTAGACCGGGTCACCGATCAGCGCATGGCCGACATGCGCGAGGTGAACCCGGATCTGGTGGGTGCGACCGGTGGCAAGCCGGCATTCGACGAGCGCCGCCTGCGTCCCGAAGGCGCGCTCGACGCGGTATCGGGTCAGCGCGGGGCGCCCGCGCCCTTCGGCCAGGACAGCCATCTTTTTGCGGTGAACCGCGCTGCGGCCGATATTGCCGGCGATCTCGCCCGCGGCGGGGCGCGGCACCCCCCATACAAAGGCGGCGTAGGCGCGGTCGATTTCGCGCCGAGCAAAATCACGCGACAGCGCCTGGTGCGCCGCCTCGGTCTTGGCGGCGACCATCAGCCCGCTGGTGTCCTTGTCGAGGCGGTGGACGATGCCCGGGCGCCGCACCCCGCCGATGCCGGCGAGGCTGGCACCGCAATGCGCGACCAGCGCGTTGACGAGGGTGCCGTCGGGATTGCCGGGAGCGGGATGGACGACGAGGCCTGCGGGCTTGTCGATGACGATCAGATGTGCATCTTCGAAGCGGATGTCGAGCGCCAGCGGCTGCGCCGCGGGTGCTGCATCTTCAGCGGCGGGGAAGGTTACGACGAAGTTCTGTCCGGGCCGCACGCGCTGGGAGGGGTCGCGCAACGGATCGCCCTCCAGTCGCACACGGCCCTCTTCGATCAGCCGTTTGAGGCGGGTGCGCGACAGCCCCGGCAAATGGTTCGCCAGCATGCGATCGAGACGCGCCCCGTCTTCCGCCGGCCCGACAGTGACCCGTGCCGAGCCGCCGGGGACGACATCCGGTGTCATTTCGGCACCTTTGACCGCGCTAGGGGGATCGGGCCGTTGCGGGCATTGAAGATCGTCGTGGTCGTGATGGGCATCATGCTGGTCGTCGGTTTTGCAGCACTGGTCGCGGTCATCGCCGGCCGGGTGTCGGGCGGCGGGTCAAGGGAGGCCGTCGGCCGTTCGTTCACGACGGCCGCGATCGAGATCCCGCGCGGAGCGCGGATCGAGGCGATGACGACCGCGCCAAATCGGCTGATCCTGGACCTCGTCTTGCCCGATGGCGAGCATGAGCTTGTGTTTATGGATCTGACGTCGGGCGCGCGCCTCGGGACGATTAAATTGCACCCGGCGCCTTGAACATCACCGCGCATGGGCGGCGGTCGGGCGCGGGATCGAGATTCATCGCGAAACCTTGCCGGTCGGTCCGAACTTCTCGCCCGTCCACGCTGTTCGCCCATGCGGAATTCGATGACCGGCGATCGCGTGCCCTCTCTTTGGACCAGTATCGACGCCTGCGCGGATAATTCCGCGCCCCCGCGGCGCTCCGACCGCGTTGCCGGTCGACTCCGATGAGCGCGGCCGCCTTGCAATGGAGACGCGGTTCTCTGGCGGTTCCTGGAGATGGGAAGCCGCTTTTTTGACGTGCGGATAAAAGTTAGGGGGCTGGAGCATGAGCAGGAAGACCACCGCCTTGCGGTCCGCTGAGGTCGGCGTCGCCGCTTTGGACGGTGCCGAGACGGGCCGGCGGCGGCGCAACGGCGCCCGGACATTGGGTCCGGTTTCCGACCTTGAAGACCATTTGCCGTCCGATTGGTGGCGCACGCTGTTCAACGCCCTCTATCTCGAAACCGACGGCGACGTATTCGAAAACGAGCGCAACACCGTCGAAGAAATCGATTTGCTGATCGCCAGCGCCGGGCTGGAACCTAACCACCGCGTTCTCGACCTGTGCTGCGGGCAAGGGCGTCACGCGATCGAACTGGCGGGCCGCGGTTTTGAGCGCGTCACGGGTCTGGATCGCTCGCGCTATCTGATCCGCCTCGCGCGCAAGCGCGCCAAGCGGTCGGCGCCGGGACTGTCGTTTCACGAAGGCGACGCGCGCAATTTCCGCCTCGGCGATGGGGAATTCGATTGCGTATGCATCCTCGGCAATTCCTTCGGCTATTTCGAGCGGCAAGAAGACGATCTCGCCGTTCTCGAAAGGGTCAAGCAGACGTTGGCCGCCGGCGGCAAGCTGGTCATGGATCTGATGGACGGCGACTGGATGCGCCGTCACTTCGAGCCGCGCTCGTGGGAGTGGATCGACCGGAACCGGTTCGTCTGCCGCGAGCGCAGCCTCGCCGAAAATCGTGACCGGCTGATCAGCCGCGAAGTCGTGGTCGATGCGGGGCGCGGCGTCATCGCCGACCAATTTTACGCCGAGCGGCTCTATTCCAGGGAACGGCTGGAGGCGCTGCTGACCGGCGCGGGCTTCGCCAAACTACGGTTTTATCGGCTGCCGGCGCCCGATTCGCAACGCAATCAGGATCTCGGCATGACGGCGCACCGGCTGTTCGTGACCTGCGAAATACCGCGCCGGGCGCGGTTGCTGCCGCGCCGGCCGGCTCTTGTTCACGATGTCGCGGCAGGCCTCGGCGACCCGCTTCTCCCCGATCCGGCGAAGCGCAACGAGCGTTTCAACGTCTCGGAAGGCGGCTGACCTACCGGCCGTCGTTACTCGCCCAGCTCAACAAACGGTCGAGAAACTCGCCGCCGGCGGCGAGTTGGGCGCGAGTGATGTATTCGTTCGGCTTATGGGCCACGTCGATCGAGCCGGGGCCGCAGATCACCGCCGGAATGCCGGCGGCCTGGAACAGCCCGGCCTCGGTGGCGAACGCGATCGTCGTCGTCTCGTTGGCGCGGGTCAGTGCGCGGGCGAGGGCCTCGGCCGGCGAGGCCGGGTCGGGCACCAGAGCCGGGACGAGTGCTGCTGTCTGCGTCGTCACCGCGGCGTCGGGGTGTACCGCGCGCATCCGCGGCAGCAGATCGCTCTCGATGAAATATTCGACCCGCCGCCGCAAGGCCGCGTCGTCCTCGCCCGGGATCGCGCGAAATTCCCATTCGAAGACGCAGTCGCGGGCGATGATGTTGACCGCCGCACCACCCTCGATCCGGCCGATGTTGAAGCTGGTGTAGGGCGGGTCGAAGCGGCTGTCGGCCCCCGCCGCAGACCGGCATTGGGCGGCGATCCGGCCGATCTCGCCGATGATCTCGGCCGCCGCGGCGATCGCGTTGACGCCGCGCTCGGGGGCGCTCGAATGCGCTTCGTGCCCAGTGACGCGCGTGCGCAGGAATTGGATGCCCTTGTGCGCATTGGCGACGCGCATTTCGCTCGGCTCGCCGATGATTGCGAGGCGCGGCCGTGCCAAGCCTTCGGGCAGCGCGCGGATCAGCGTCGGGATGCCGAGGCATCCGACTTCTTCGTCATAGCTCAGCGCCAGATGCAGCGGTGTGGCGAGCGGCCCCGCCAGCGCGTCGGGCACCAGCGCCAGCGCCAGTGCTATAAACCCCTTCATGTCGGCGGCGCCGCGGCCGTGGAGCCGGTCGTCACGGGCGGCGAGGCGGAACGGGTCGGTGTCCCAGGCCTGGCCCGCGACCGGCACGACATCGGTATGCCCCGACAGGATCACCCCGCCGCGACCGGCGGGGCCGATCGTCGCGAACAGATTGGCCTTGTTGCCGTCGGCGTTGCCGATCAGCGCGCTTTCGACGCCGAAGCCGTCGAGGTAGTCGGCGACCCAGTCGATCAGCGCCAAATTCGACTTCGACGAGACCGTGTCGAACTCGACGAGCCGCTCGAGGATCGCGACCGCGTCGAGGCGCATCGCCATCACCCGCACCCCCAGCCTCGCCCCAGACCTCGCGGCTCAGACGTTGTCGAGCTTGGCGGTGCCGGGCGTCCCGACCATCGCCAGCACCTCGCGCCGGGTGGTCGGGTCGCTGCGGAAGACGCCGAGCATGCGGCTCGTCACCATCGTGACGCCGGGCTTGTGGGTGCCGCGGGTCGTCATGCACTGGTGTGCTGCTTCGATGACGACCGCGACACCTTTGGGCTGCAACACCTCGTCCAGGGTGTTGGCAATTTGCGAGGTCATGTTTTCCTGGATTTGCAGGCGCTTGGCATAGACGTCGACGAGCCGCGCCAATTTTGAGATGCCGACGACCCGGTTGTTCGGTAGATAGGCGACATGGACCTTGCCGATGATCGCGGCGATGTGGTGCTCGCAATGCGACTCGAAGCGGATGTCCTTCAGCATCACGATCTCGTCGTAGCCGCCGGTCTCCTCGAAGGTGCGCTGCAATAGCGCCACCGGGTCCTCGTCATAGCCGCTGAAAAATTCGCGGAAGGCGCGGACGACGCGGTCGGGGGTGCCGAGCAGCCCTTCGCGCTCCGGGTCGTCGCCGGCCCAGCGGATCAGGGTGCGGACCGCCTCTTCGGCCTCGGAACGGCTCGGCCGGGTTGCGGCGGACCGGCGGGAATGCGGCTGGGGTACGGACAACGACGGAGCAAGAGCGCGCGACATCGATTTATCTCTTTGTTGATTGAAGTGGTTAAAGAGCGGTCGCCGAGACCCGCGGGGCTCAGTTCAGCCGAACCGGCTGATGCGGGCTGTCAAGCGAGAAGGCCGGGATGCGCACCGAAAAGCTCTCGCCCGCCCGTGTCTCCATCTCGTAGCTGCCGACCATGATGCCGGACGGGGTCGGCAACGGCGTGCCGCTCGTATACTCGAAGCTCTCGCCCGGCCCGAGCACCGGCTGCTCGCCGACCACACCGGGCCCGCGCACCTCCTGCACCTGACCGCGGCCGTCGGTGATCTTCCAATGGCGGCGGCGCAGCTGGACGGTTTCCTCGCCGCGGTTCTCGATGCGGACGTGATAGGCCCACACGTAATGGCCTTCGGCCGGCGACGACTGGTCCTCCAGATAGAATGGCTTGACCGTGATGCTGATCGATCGGGTGGTTTCCGAATACATGGCCGAGTGTCCTTGCTCTTCGGGGCGGCGCCGCACCGGCGAAACCGCCGTCGAGACCGGCGCGAACAATGTCGGGCGAGCCCGCCAAAGGTCAAGATCGCCAAAGGTCAAGATCGCCGGGGTGCCAACAGTTCCAACACGCGCTCGTCGACCTCGCGCCCGCCATGGGCGCTGATCGGTTGGATGCAGACATGGTCGGCGCCGGCGTCCCAATGCTGTTGGATGCGGGCGCGGATCGCGCGCTCGTCGCCCCACCCGACGATCGCGTCGACAAAGCGGTCGGTGCCGCCGCCCGCCATGTCGGCGTCGGTAAAGCCCTGCTGCCGCCACGCGTTGACGTAGTTTTCGAGCAGTAAATAGTGCGACAGCGCCTCGCGCGCCGCGCGGCGCGCCACGGCCGGGTCGGTCTCCAGCAACACCCACACTTCGGGAGCGAGAATTTTGCCGGGGCCGAGGATCTGGCGCGCTTGCGCCGTGTGCGCCGGGATCGAGTTGTAGGGATGAGCCCCGTCGGCCAGCTCGCCCGACAGCGCCATCATCCGCGGGCCGAGGGCCGCCACCACCGTCAATGGCGTTTCGCGCGGCGGCGGCGCCTGATACGGCGCCTCGCGCATCGCTTGCAGGTAGGCGCGCATCGTCGTCACCGGCTTGCCGTAATTATGACCGCGCAGCCCCTCGACCATCGGCCGGTGCGACACGCCGACACCGAGCAGGAAACGCCCGTCCGACTGCTCGGCGAGCGCCCGCTGGCCGTTCGCCATCGCCATCGGGTCGCGAGCGTAGATGTTGGCGATGCCGGTCGCGACGACGAGGTTTTGGGTGTTGGCGAGGAGCCACGCGGAATGGACGAGCGCGTTGCGCCCGCGGCTCTCGGGCAGCCACAGCGCCCCGTAGCCCCAGGCCTCGACCCGTTTGGCGAAGGCCGCACCCGCTGCCGCGGTCATTCGATCCATACCCACCCAAACGCCGAGCTTGCCGAGTTCCATCGCCGAGCACTCCTCTGCGGACGCAGGCGCACGCAGTGTGAATCGCGAACGCAGCGGCGTCCAGTCCGCTCCATATTCAGACGTGGGGTCAGAGGGTCAGCGGCGGCAAATCGACCCAGCGGCGCTCGCGGTTGCTCTGGTGGCAGGCCTCGGCGAGCTGGACGCCCTTGGCGCCCTCGATCAGCGGCGACGGGAACGGCCCGTCCTCGGCGACGTGGCGCAAAAACAATTCCCAGCCGGCGCGGTAGCTGCTGCGGAACGGCTCGATGTCGGGCATTTCCTGCCACTGTTCGTCGAACACCATCGCCTGCGGCCGCTCGGCGTCGAAAAACGGCTTTGGTGTTGCAGCAAGCGGCTGAATGAAGCAGCGGTGCAACCCGCACACCGCCGAAGCCAGGCTGCCGTCGACCTGGATCTGCAACAGGTCGTCGCGTTTGACCCGGCTCGCCCAAGACGAGCTGATTTGCGCCGGAGTCCCGCCCGCGAGCTCGAAGATCGCGAAAGCGTGGTCCTCGACATCGACCGCGTAAGGCTGGCCGCTCTCGTCGCGGCGGGTCGGGGTAGCGGTCGTAGAATGGCACGACACCGACCGGATTTCGCCTAGCAGACGATCGAAGACATAGCGCCAGTGCGCGAACATATCGAGGACGAGCCCGCCGCCGGTTTCCTTGCGGTAGTTCCAGCTCGGCCGCTGCGCCGGGTAAAGCTCGCCGTCGAACACCCACCAGCCGAAATCGAGCCGCACCGACAGCACCCGCCCGAAAAAGCCGCTCTCATAGAGCTTTTTCATTTTCCGCAGGCCGGGCAGAAACAATTTGTCCTGGACGACGCCGTTTTTGAGCCCGGCGCGATGCGCGCCGCGCGCCAGGTCGAGCGCTTCGTCCAACGTGCCGGCGATCGGCTTTTCGAGATAGACGTGCTTGCCGGCGGCGATCGCCGCGGCGGCGCGCCCTGGCCGGCCGCCAGTCGCTGTCGCGTCGAAATAGATCGCGATCTCGGGGTCGGCGAGACAAGCGTCGCGGTCGGTGCTCCACTTCAGCCCGCCCTGCGCCGCCGCCAGCGCCGCGAGCTTCTGCGGGTTGCGGCCGAGCAGCACCGGCTCCGGCACGAGCCGCTCGCCATTTCTCAGCACGAGCCCGCCCTCGCCACGGATCGCCATCAACGATCGCAGATGCTGCGTCGTCCCCAGCCGCCCCGTCGCCCCCTCAACGACGATGCCGATCGTGCGTGTGGTCATTTCTTCTCCAAAGAATTATGGGCTGCGGCCATTTGCGAATTGTGTAGCTGATTCACCAAGATTGCGCTGTCGCGGTAATTCCTGCAATCCTCGCCTCCAACGGGAGAAATCGCCAGCGGAATGGCGGGGGAAATGGCAGCGCAAGACGACGCCCGCGAAATCGAGCTTATCCATCGCTTCAACCTTGTCAGACCTCCGGATCGTAAGCGGCATGGGACAGACGCCATTCTTTTGATCGATGGTCACGAGTTGGAATTCGAACTAAAATCAGTCACAAGAGCCAAAGGCAGCATAAGTACGGTCCGCGATTTCGGACCACGGCATATCGAAAAATGGGCTCACAAACATTGGATCGTTGGCTTTTTTGAAGGCGATGATTTAGCGAGGTGCAAATACGGATCTCCGGCAGATATGGCTCCTTGGATTGCCGAAAAATGGGAATACGTCCGCGGCGATTTCGATATGGCAAAACTTGTTCCATCCCTCGTAACCATAGAGACGATGTACGCCAGCATTGGTCAAAAGAACCGATATGGCTACGACGACGCCGTGAAGCTTCACAAGGATCAAATGAAGAAGGCGGAATATCTGTCGAGAATGGATATGGAAGCTCCTTCTTCCGGACTT
>DATKHX010000484.1:0-6450 GCA_035510075.1 Allostellaceae bacterium | reverse complement strand
AGAGCGGCATCCCTGGCGGGGAAACGGTACTCGAGGGCGAAGCCGGCTTCTACCACGCCTATGCCGGAAACAATCGCGGCGAATTGCGCTACAGCTTTACCGGCTCGAACCGCGCCGATCTGGCGAAGATCACCGAGGGGCTCGGGCGCGACTGGGTCTTTCTCGAAACGCTGTACCGGATCTATTCGACCGCCGGGTACAACATCGCCCATGTCGACGTGACCGCGCGCCTTTGCGAGGAGAACGGCATTCGCGCCGACGACATCGACCGGATCGAGGCCTTGGTCAACTGGCTCGAGACCGAATATCCGAGCCCGGCCTTCCCGAGCCGCGGCATCGACAACCCGCCGCAGGTCGGCAGCACGCAGTACTTCACGGCGTGGGGGGCCGCCGAGCGCGGCTATCCGCTATTGCGCGGCGACCGCCCCGGCCCCGGCGAGAGCGACCCATCCGCCGTCCTCGACCTGATGCGCCGCGTGACCCTGATCCCGACCGTGCGCCGCACCCTGTTCGGTCCGCGTATCACGGTGTTCCTGAAGGACGGCCGCAGCTTCACCAAGGAAGGCACCGGCCGCGAATTCATCTGGGATTTCGAGGAAGAAGCCCGCCGCATCCGCCCCGTCGCCCCCGGCCTCGCCATTCCCGAAGCCCAATTCGCCGAGCTGATCGACGCCTGCCGCCACCTCGAACGCCTCGACGCCGCCGCCCAAAAGCTGATCGCCCTGACGATCCCCGCCTGACCAACGCGATGCTTCTGAAACAATAGCATCCGAGAATATACTTTGAGCCTCCGGCAGGAGCCCGCTGCTGACGGGTTGCACTCGTTGTTCGTCATACCGGCGCAGGCGAGAACGAAGGCAATGTCGGTTTGCTGTGTGGCTGGCAGCAGCACTCGCGGCAAGTGTCCGAACGCGAGGTACAGAGATGAAGCCCTTCCGGTTTGGCGTGAATGTCAGGCGCGCCGGCACACGCGCCGAGTGGGCCGAAAAAGCCCGCAAGATCGAGGCCCTCGGCTACAGCATCCTAACCGTGCCCGATCATCTTACCGACCTGATGGCGCCGATGCCGGCATTGGTCAGCGCCGCGGCGGCGACCAGCCGTCTGCGCGTCGGCACCAACGTGCTCAACAACGACTTCCGCCATCCGGTGCTGGTCGCGCGCGAGGCGGCGACCGTCGACCTCTTGACCGACGGGCGATTGCAGCTCGGTTTGGGCGCCGGGAGCATCCAATCCGAATACGACCAAGCGGGGGTCGCGTTCGACACGGGCCGCGAGCGGGTCGACCGGCTGGCGGAGGCGGTCACCGTCATCAAGGGGCTGCTCGCGGGCGAACCGGTGACTCTCGCCGGCCGCCACTTTCGCGTGACCGGCCACGCCATTGCGCCGCTTCCCGTCCAGAAACCCCATCCGCCGATCCTGATCGGCGGCAATGGCCGGCGCCTCCTTACCCTCGCCGCGCGGGAAGCCGACATCGTGGGCTTCTCGGGGATAACCTTTCGGCGCGGCGGTGCAGCTCCGCCGGACCTTTTGGGATGGCGGGTGAAGGGCGTCGACGAGCGGGTACGGCTCGTGCGCGAGGCCGCGGGCGATCGATACGCGCAGCTCGAGCTGAACGCCTTGGTGCAGCGGGTTGTCGTGACCGACGACCGGCGCCGCGCGGCCGAGGAGCTGACCAGCCGTTGGACCCAACTCACCGCCGACGAGTTCCTCGCAAGCCCGTACGTGCTGATCGGAACCGTCGATCAGATGATCGAAGACCTCCAGTGGCGCCGCGAGCGTTGGGGCATCTCCTACTACAGCATCCCCGAGGACTGCATGGATGCCTTCGCCCCGATCGCCGCCCGCCTCGCCGGCGCGTAGGTCTCTGGAGGGCACGAATTCCCGACGAAAACGCGGCCAAGCCCACTAAGCCCAAAGCGCTGGTTGAGGCGGCCGATGATATGCACCGCGCCACGATCATGATGCCACAGCGATCATGAAGCGTGCGGTCCCTCGGGTTGGTCGGTTTCGCAGGATGCTCAACCCACCCTACGCGCTGACCATCCGCTTCTGATCTGCCCGATCGGCTCGGTCACAGCAGCATCGTCTTGACGCCGAGCGCGGAGCCCCCCTCGCCGAGCCGCCGGTCGAGCGTGCACAACGTCAAGCTCTGCTCCGCGCAAATCGCGAGATGCAAGGCGTCTCCGGCGCGCAGACTGAGCGCGTATTGGTCGACAAACCGCGCCGCCAGACGAAACTGCGCTCTCGATACCGGGAGCACGGCGAAGCTGTCGCGACAGAGGCGGGTGAATGCCGCGAGCGCGTCCGCGCGGTGCGAGAGCCCGATTTGCCCGGTCCGCACCTTGATCGACAGAGCCGAGGAGAACTCGGCCGCAACCCAGTCGCTTATCGCGAGCGGATCGAGACGCTGCACGCCAAGCCATTCTTGGATTTCCGTGGTTCTGTTCTCGTTGGTGAGGGCGGCGACGAGCAGCGAGGTATCGAGATACAGCATCAAAAACGTTCGTCGTCCCGCATCCGGCGGGTGAAATCGCCCGCTGTCTCCTGTTGCAGCGGCATTGGGTCCGTCACCGCCCGCAGCACCGTGGAATCAATGGGCTTGCGCTCGCGCTCAGCTGCTATCAGCTGCGCTACGGCCTTGCCGCGGCGCAGGATGCAGACCGGCTCGCCCGCGGCGGCAATCGCCACCAACTCGCTTAAACGCGCCTTGGCCTCGGCGAGATTGACTTTTCTCATAGGACCTGACTAACAATTTGGTCATTTCATACGCCAAATGCCGCCTGCTCGGCAAGGGGCCGCATCGGATTCGATGGTTGACGGCGTCCGCGGCGCTGCGCCTCATGTCGGAGGGCCAATTACGAAACAGAGGTGGGAGATCCGGGTGATGGCGATTTCCGCGGTGAAGGCGCTGACGTTCGATGTGTTCGGGACGGTGGTGAACTGGCGCGACAGCGTCGCGCGCGAGGCGAAGGCCATTCTCGGGCCAAAGGGCCATGACAAGGATTGGCACGATTTCGCTGACAAATGGCGGGCGCGCTACCAGCCGGCGATGGCCAAGGTGCGCAACGGCGAGCGGCCGTGGACGCGGCTCGACGACCTGCATCGCGAGAACCTCGTCGAGCTATTGCCCGAGTTCGGGATATCGGGGCTGAGCGAAGCCGAAATCGACCATCTGAACCGCGCCTGGCATCGCCTCGACGGCTGGCCCGACACGGTCGAGGGGCTTACCCGGCTCAAGCGCAAATTCATTCTGGCGACCCTGTCGAACGGCAATGTTGCGCTGATGGTCAACATGGCGAAATACGCCGGTTTGCCGTGGGACGCGATCCTCGGCGCCGAAGTGGCGCACGCCTACAAGCCGCAGCCCGAGGCCTATGACCGCACCGCCGCCTTTCTCGACTTGAAGCCGGCCGAGTGCATGATGGTCGCGGCGCACAACGGCGACCTCGTCGCCGCGCGCGGCCGCGGTTTCCACACCGCCTTTGTCAGCCGGCCGTTGGAGCACGGCCCCAACAAGACCCGCGACTTCAAGGCCGAGCACGATTTCGACGTGATTGCCGACAGCTTTGTCGATCTCGCCGCGAAGCTCGGCTGCTGACGCAGACGGCCGCCGCATCGCCCGGATGCGGATTGCTTCGGCGAGCCTGCTGACGACGGTCGATCTCGCCGGCACGTTCGTCTTTGCGGTCGAAGGGGCGATGACCGCGATCGCCGCCGAGCTCGACCTGTTGGGCGTCATGGTGCTGGCATTTGCGACGGCCTTGTGCGGCGGCATGACCCGCGACGTGCTGATCGGCGCCTCGCCGCCGCAGGCGTTGCGCGATTGGCGCTATGCGGTCACCGCCTTCATCGGCGGCGCCGTCGCCTTCGCCGGCTACAGCCTGATCCGCCGGATCCCGCCGCTCGTCATCCTCGACCTCGATGCAGCGGGTCTGACCCTGTTCGCGGTGGCGGGCACCGAAAAGGCGCTCGCCTATCGCATGCCGGCGCTGATCGCCGTGCTGATGGGCGGCATCACCGCGGTCGGCGGTGGCTCCTTGCGCGACATGCTGTTGACCCGCGTGCCGGCAGTATTGCGCATCGACGTCTACGCGACGGCGGCTTTGGCCGGTTCCGCGGTCATGGTTGCCGCCCGCCGGCTCGGCCTGTCCCCGACCTGGTCGGCGGCAATCGGCGGATTGGTATGCTTCGGGCTGCGCGCGATGGCGATCCGACACCACTGGAGCTTGCCGAGAGCCGCCGAATACCACTGGTAACGTTTGCGCGGCGCTCGGTCGCTTATTCGGCGGCGTTCTTCCTGCCGTAGCGGCGGACGCGGAGGTCGGCCTGCTCCTTGTGGCCCCAAAAGCGCTCGATGGCGCAGAGCCGGCTGCAGTATTCGCCGACCAGGGCGCTCGCCTCGGGGGTCTTGACCTCCTGGTAGGTGCAGGTCTTGAGGAACTTGCCGACCCACAAACCGCCGGTGTAGCGCGCCGCCCCCCGGGTCGGCAGCGTATGATTGGTGCCGATGACCTTGTCGCCGTAGGCGACGTTGGTCTCGGGGCCGAGAAACAGCGCACCGTAATTCTGCAGCCGGTCGAGCCACGCGCGGGGCTCGCGCGTCAACACCTCGACATGCTCCGAAGCGAGGCGGTCGGCCTCGGCCGCCATCTCGCCGTCATCGGCGCACAGGATCACTTCGCCGTGGTCGCGCCATGCCACCCCCGCGACATCGGCGGTCGGCAGGATGCCGAGCTGGCGGTCGATCTCGGCAAGCGTGGCCTGGGCCAGCGTTGCGGAAGTCGTCAGCAGGACCGCCGGCGAGGTCGGGCCGTGCTCGGCCTGGCCCAACAAATCGGTCGCGCACATCTCGGCGTCGGCGCTGTCGTCGGCGATGACCAGGATCTCGGTCGGGCCGGCGAACAAATCGATGCCGACCTTGCCGTAAAGCTGGCGCTTTGCTTCGGCGACATAGGCGTTACCGGGGCCGACCAGCATGTCCACCGCTCTGAAGGTACCGGTGCCGAGCGCCATCGCCGCCACCGCCTGCACGCCGCCCAGCACATGGATCTCGTCGGCGCCGCCGAGATGCATCGCCGCGATCGTCTCCGGATGCGGGCCACCCTGGTTCGGCGGGGTGCACGCGGTGATGTGACCGACGCCGGCGACGCGCGCGGTGACGATCGACATATGCGCCGAGGCAACCATCGGATAACGGCCGCCCGGGACGTAGCACCCGACCGTGGCGACCGGAATGTGGCGATGGCCGAGCACGACGCCAGGCAAGGTCTCGACCTCGACATCCTTCAAGGAGGCACGCTGAATTTCGGCAAAGCCGCGGATCTGGGCTTGGGCGAATTCGATGTCGGCAATCGCCTGCGGCGACACCCGGGCGACGAGGGCCGCGACCTCGTCATGGGACAGCCGAAAGCTCGGCGGCGACCACTTGTCGAAGCGCTCGGAGAGTTCGCGCACCGCCTCGTCGCCGCGCTTGGCGACATCGGCGATGATGGTTTCGACGGTTCCGCGGACCCTAGCGTCGGCCTCTTCCCGCTGGCCAGCGAGCGATGCGGCCTTGATGTGCCGAGGCATCTATCCCTCCATTCCAAAATCACCACAGGTCAGCAAGGAAAATTCTAAAGTCCCGCGACATAAAGCGTGCTTTGCCCGGGCTCGATCCGGGTATCCAAGTCTTGGAAGCCGAGATCGCCCAAGGTCCAGGAAGGACCGCGCGACAGCAGACCGGGTCGAGCATCCCGCGAATCTCCTCGAAGATGCCGGCGGCCGGTAGAGCCGAGGTTCAGCATAGCACCAGGTCACGCGAACGGGCGACGCGCCGATGCAGCGCGTATCACGCTACCGTAGCGCACCAAGCCTCGAAGGTGTTCGGCAGCAACGCCGCGTATGCGAGGCGTGCCCGGTTCTTAGACGTTCTCGTACTCGGCCGAGATGTCCCTGCCGGTGTAGTCGGTCAGTAGGGCCGTCGCGACGATGCCGACAACGGCGCAGCCGAGAATATAAAGCGCGATCGGAAAGCTCGTATGGTAGGTGGCGACGAGCGCCGTCGCGATGAACGGCGACGGGCCGCCGGCGATGATCGAGGCGAGCTGATACCCGAGCGAGGTGCCGCTGTAGCGCAACCGGGGCGAGAAGCTCTCTGCGATCAGCGCCGCTTCGGGGCCGTACATCGTCATGACCGGCAGCGCCGACAGCGCTACGGCGATAAAGATCAATGTCGGCGATTTGGTGTCGAGCAGGGCGAAATAGACAAAGCCGAAGATGGCGACGAACACGCAGCCGATAATGTACATGTTTTTCCGACCGACCCGGTCCGACAGATGCCCGGCAACCGTCACCCAGAGAAACCCGAGAACCGCCGAGGCGAGCACGCCGACCAACAGAAAATTGCGCGAGGCGCCGAGGATCGTCGTCCCGTAGGTGAAGACGAAGGCGCCGAAGATATAGCCCGGC
>DATKHX010000483.1:0-4939 GCA_035510075.1 Allostellaceae bacterium | reverse complement strand
GGAGCTGATCACCCTGCCATTGTCGGATGGCTATCGGGTGCTGGCGCTGCTTGTCGGCCCGACCTTGCTCGCGATCGTCGCGCTGCTGCGCCTTCTCGAAACCACGACCTGGCGCGGCTTGCTGTTAGCGCTCGTCGTCGTGGGGGCGATCGCCGGCGGCCTGTGGTTGGCACAGCCGTTGCTGATGGCGATGGGCAATGGCAGCCTGGTGCTGTTTTTCGTCATCCTCGTCGCTGCCTGCGTGATCATCGGCGTGCCGATCGCTTTTACTTTCGGGATCGCGACTTTTTCTTATCTCGCATTGACCACCAGCCTGCCATTGTCGATCGTCATCAACCGGATCGACGACGGCATCTCGAACCTGCTGCTTTTGGCGGTGCCGATGTTCGTGTTTCTCGGTCTCTTGCTGGAGATGACCGGCATCGCGCGGGTGATGGTAAATTTTCTCGCCGCACTGATCGGCCATGTCAAAGGCGGCCTCAGCTACGTGCTGCTCGGTGCGATGTATCTCGTTTCGGGCATCTCGGGGTCGAAGGCGGCCGACATGGCGGCGGTGGCGCCGATCCTGTTCCCCGAGATGCAGCGCCGCGGCTCGCATCCAGGCGAGCTCGCCTCGCTGCTCGCGACCTCGAGCGCGATGTCCGAGACGATCCCGCCGAGCCTGGTGCTGATCACGATCGGGTCGGTGACCAACATCTCGATCGCGGCCCTGTTCACCGGCGGCCTGCTGCCGGCCGCGGTGGCGGCATTGGCACTGGTCGTCGTCGCCTGGTTCCGCTCGCGCCGCGCCGACACCGGCGGCGGCGACCGCCCACCGGCGAAGCAGATTCTGCGGTCCTTCGTCATTGCGGTGCCCGGCCTCACGCTGCCCTTTGTGATCCGCGCCGCGGTCATTGGCGGCATTGCGACCGCGACCGAGGTGTCGACAGTCGGCGTCGTCTACACCGCGCTGTTGGGGCTCGTCGTCTACCGCGAGTTCAACTGGCGCCGGATCTATCCGATCCTGGTCGACACCCTGTCCTTGACGGGTGCCGTCATGATGATCATCGGCACCGCGACGGCGATGGCCTGGGCCCTGACCCAATCGGGCTTCTCACAATGGCTGGTCAATGTGATGGCGGGAGTGCCCGGGGGCACCGCCGGCTTCCTCGCGATCACGATCGTCGCTTTCATCATCTTGGGCAGCGTGCTCGAAGGCTTGCCGGCGATCGTGTTGTTCGGCCCGCTCTTGTTCCCGGTGGCAAAAGCGATGGGGGTGCACGAAGTCCATTATGCGATGATCGTGATCCTGGCGATGGGGATCGGCTTGTTCGCCCCGCCCTTTGGCGTCGGCTTTTACGGCGCCTGCGCCATCGGCCGCATCTCGCCCGACGACGCGCTGTGGCGGATCTGGCCCTATATTGGCGCGCTGGTCGTCGCGCTGATCATTGTCGCCGCAATCCCCTGGCTGTCGATCGGGTTCCTGCGCTAAAAAGGCGGGGCGAGACCGAAGAGCAATAGATGGAATACGCGACACTCGGCCGAACCGGGCTCAAGGTAAGCGTCGCCGGGCTCGGCTGCGGCGGGTTCAGCCGGCTCGGGCTCGGCACCGGCAAGAGCGAGGCCGACGCCATCAGCCTGGTGCGCGAGGCGTTTTCCCTCGGCGTCAATCTGTTCGACACCGCCGCCGTCTACGGCACCGAAGCGGTGCTGGGCAAAGCTCTAAAGGAGCTGCCGCGCGACCAGGTCGTCGTCACCACCAAGGCGTGGACACCGCGGGGCAGCCTCCGATCCGCCGCCGACCACGTTCGAACGAGCCTCGACAATTCGCTCAGAGAGCTCGGCACCGATTACGTCGACGTGTTTCAGCTGCATGGCGTCGCTCCGGAGGGCTACGCCCATGCGCGCGAGGTGATCGCCCCGGTCTTGCTCGACGAACAGGCAAAAGGAAAGATCCGCTTTCTCGGCGTGACCGAAACCGGCTCCAGCGACGCCGAGCACAAGATGGTGCAGCGCGCCGTCGAGGACGAGGTGTGGGACGTGGTCATGGTCGCTTTCCACATGATGCACCAGAACGCCCGCAGCCTGGTGTTCCCGCGCACGAGAGCCAATCGCGTCGGAACGCTGATCATGTTCGCCGTGCGCAACATCTTTTCAAAGCCGCAGCGGTTGAAGGCCGAGCTGCGGCAGCTCGCCGCCGGCGGCAAGGTCGCGCGCTGGCTCGGCCAGGCGCCGAACCCACTGGGCTTCCTGATCCATGGCGATGGAGGGGGCGCCTCGACCCTCCCCGAGGCGGCCTATCGCTTTGTGCGAAACGAGCCCGGGGTCGACGTCGTCCTCTTCGGCACCGGCGACCGTGAGCATTTGCGCACCAATATCGCCTCGATCCTAAAGCCGCCCCTGCCGGAGACCGACCGCCGCATACTCGCCAAGTTCTTTGGCCATCTCGCGGGCGTCGGCCTCGACCCGCCCACCTATATGCCCGGCCTCACCCTGCACTGATGACCTTTGCCTGCATCGCATTCGGCGAGCGCTTTAGCCGGCGACCCGGCCGACGCGCCGGGTCATTTCCCCGCCGTGTCCGAACGTGCCGCAGCCGCCTGTTTCGGCTGACGCAGACTATTTGTGATGCCGGTGATGAACACCGGCCCGAAGCGGGCGAGAAGCGGCAGCTCGGCACCGTCCTCCCCGCCCCTGGCGCTCGAATAGCCGCGGACGATTTTGTCCCAACCAAACCAGATCAGCACCGCCAAAAACACCCAGAAAAGTCCGAACGGGTCGAATAGACCCCCACCGGTCGGGCCGCCGCCCAAAAATGCGATCACCGCCAACAGCACGGCGACGATCGTCATCCCTATCCTGGCGGCCATCAGCGATTCTCCGTGACTATCCGATCGGCGCGCAACAACGTCGACCAGCGAGAGGCGCCGCTATCAGTTGGCGAACCGCGCCGGGCGTGTCAATCGAGGCGCGCGCCCTTGCAGCCCGCTCTGCAGCGATTATTGATCGACGAGAGGCGCAGATGGCCTAATGTAGCCGTTCGCTTCAGCAAAAGAGCTCGCGGGTGCTCGACGATCGTTCCCCCGCCGAAACGGAAAGCTGATGGCCGAGTGGCTGACCCTGCGAAAGGATAAACCCGACCAGGACGCAACGCGCTGAGGCGCTGCCTCAAGGGCTGCGACGGATATTGGCGCTTTGCTCGGGGATGCCGGTCTGTTCGTAGCAGACGCGCGCCAGGGTCGCGACGCCGCTGCGGATCACGTCCTTCGACGGCAGCGCAAAGCACAGCCGCATATGCGACTTGGTCTCGGCGGGGTTGCACGACCATTCGGGGCCCGGGTTGAAGACAAGCCCCTCCTTGGCGGCGGGTGCGACGAGCCTGGTCACGTCGACCTTGTCGGGCAATTTGATCCACAAAAAGATGCCGCCCTTGGGCCGCCACATCTTTTCGACAGTGGTGCCGAACTCGCGTTCGAGCGCATCGACCATCGTGTCGAGTTTTTCTTTTAGGACACCCGTCAACTCGCCGACATGCTCTTCGAACTTGCGCGAGAAATACTCGGCGACCACCATCTGCTCGAGGGCGCCGGTGCCGCTGTCGGTCTCGCGCTTCAAGCCGACGAGCCGGCTCATGACCGCCCAGTCGGCGACGACGTAGCCGAGCCGCAACGCCGGCGACAGGGTCTTCGAGAACGAGCCGACATGGATTACCTGGCTCGGGTCCATCGAATAGATCGCCGCCGGCGCGTCGGGGCTCCAGGTGAGATCGGCGTAGCATTCGTCCTCGAAGATCGCGACACCGTGCTTTTTGGCGAGGGCGAGCAACCCCTCGCGCCGGTCGACCGGCAGGATCGAGCCCGTCGGGTTCTGCACGGTCGGGATCGTGTAGATGAATTTAGGCACGATCCCCTTTTGCCCGAGGTCGTCGAGGATTCGCCCGAGAGCGTCGATCTTCAGCCCGTCATCGTCGAGCGGCGCGCCGACGACATTGACGCCGAGGCGCTGCAATTTGGTCAGCGCCCCGCCATAGGTGAACTCCTCGAGGATCACCGTGTCGCCGCGATTGAGCAGCGTGCGGTTGACGAGGTCGAGCCCTTGCCCCGAGCCCGAGGTGATCAGCACGTCGTCGGGCGTGCAGCGGATGCCGCGGCCGGCCACCTTGTTTACGACAAACTCGCGGATGCCGCGAAAGCCTTGCGGGCCGTGCGGGTTGTAGAGCGCCAAATCGGCGCCGTCACGGCGCAGCACCGCCTCGGCCGCCATCGCCAGCTCGGCCGCCGGCACCTGCTCCGGGTCGTTGTGGCCGCCGATGAAATTGTATTTGGGAAAGCCGGTCCAGCGCGGCGCCGGTGCCGGCAGATCCTTGCTGAACAGATGACTGTAGGCGAAACCGTCAGCGGCCATAATCTCCCGTCCTCTCTAAACGCAACCCCCAATCGTCATCATCGGGCTTGACCCGGTGATCCACGTCTCCCTTTTGCTGGCGTTGGAAGGCGTGGATGGCCGGAGCAAGTCCGGCCATGACGGGAAAAGCGGACTTTCTCAGGGTCAGCGCGCGGGGGCGTGCTTGCCCGACACCTGCGGCGTGATGTCGGGGTAGGCGCCCGGAGTCTTTTGCGCCGCGCGCTCGTGCATTTGCAGACGCGTCACCCGTTCCCACTTGCGGTTCAGCTCGTCCTTGACGGTGAAGGCGAGCTTGCCGACGCCCTCGATGTCGAGCTCGATCTTGTCGCCATCCATAAACGGGTTGAGCCCGCGATGGTTGGTGCCGGTGGCGACGATGTCGCCCGGCTCCAAGGCGTGGATCGAGGACAGCCACTCGATGCAGCGCGGAATTTTGTGCGCCATGTCGCTGGTGTTGAAGTTCTGCATCAAGGTGCCGTTGTTCGACAGCCGTATCTGCAGTTTCTGTGGGTCCGGGATTTCGTCCTTGGTGACGATCCACGGCCCGATCGGCGCA
>DATKHX010000482.1:0-3019 GCA_035510075.1 Allostellaceae bacterium | reverse complement strand
CGTCGGAATCCGCACCCCCTGCCCTCTCCCGCCTCTACATCGCGCGCGACAACGACGCGGCCGGTCTCCGGGCGGCGGAAAGGCTGCGCGAACGCGGCATCGCCGCCGGCATCGAAATCCGCGAGCTGGTGCCGGTCCATGGCGACTTCAACCTCGACCTCTGCCGTCTGGGCCCCCAGGGCATGCGGGCACATCTCGCGGATCAGCTCGTCTCCTCCGACCGGAAGCACTTTCTGCCGAATGCCCGCCGCTCCGATCCGCGGCGGTGAGCGCCAGGGTCATCCCGGTTTAGCGGCGCCGCGCCGGAAGGAAGAAGGGCTTCTCGTTTGCGGCGACGGTGTGCCTCAGCCGGAAAAGAGCCGCGCATGTGGCCTTCCCGAGCGGCGATCTGCCGGCGGCGAAGCCGGGTTGCAATGGCGCCGTCCAACTATTTTCCGCCGCCGCCCGAAAGGGCGGCTTTGCAGCGCGAAGCAAAATAGCTGCCCGGCGCCATCCTCCGCTGCGCTGCGGCCTTGCGGGTGCAACCCGGCTGCGCCTCCGGCCAAGGGATCGCCGTGAAGGCCGCGATCGGCGCGGCTGATCCTCCGGCAAGAAAGGCGCCCGCCATGGCACGCAACGAAAGCCCCCTCCCCTTCCCCGACAGCGAGACCGATCCCGAATTTCCCGCCACGTCGCCGACCGCGCATTTGCTCGACGAGCTCGCGCTCTATGGCCATCGCCCCGGTGAGGACGAACCCGATCCGCGACCATTGCCCGAACCGGATGCAGTGCAGGCCCAGCTCGACAATGCGGTCGAAGCGTTGAGCGCCATGCTGACCGGCACCCGCCTCGAGGACGATCTCGCCGATCTTCTGTGGTCGTTCGTCAACCTGTTTCACCGCAAGCTCGACCGCATCGAACGCGAGCTTGACGTCAACGAACAGGCGCAGCGCCGGGCGCAGGCCGAGCAGGATGGCTCCGAGGTCAAGTCGGTCGAGCTCGAGCGCCTGATCAATCAAGGCATCAGCCTGATCGAGCGCCGCAATGCCTTCGAATTCGTCCGCGACCATGCCGCCGAGCTCTACGAGGCCGCGACCGGCTCCGCCTGGCGCCCGCACATCGGATCGATGGTCAATCACCGGGCATTGACCGCCGCAGTCATCGACAGCCGCGAATTTCTCGCCGCCCGCCGCCGTGCTGACAGCGAAGTGCTCGCCCCTTCCGGCGCCCGCATCGCCTTTACCGGCGGCGCCGATTGCAACGATCACACCCGCATCTGGGAGACGCTCGACAAGATCCGCGGCAAGCACCCCGACATGGTGCTGTTGCATGGCGGCAGCCCGCGCGGCGCCGAGCGCATCGCTGCCTGCTGGGCCGATCATCGCAAAGTTCCACAGGTGGTCTTCAAGCCCGACTGGACCCGTGACCGCAATGCTGCCCCGTTCAAGCGCAACGACCGGATGCTCGAAGCCCTGCCGATCGGTGTCGTCGTGTTCCCCGGCTCGGGCATCTCCGCCAACCTCGCCGACAAGGCGAGGAAACTGGGCATCCCTGTATGGCAATTCGAAAAGCCGGCAGCGAACGCGGCTGAGGGCGGCGCCGCTTAGGCGCCGTCTACTTCGATCATTCGCCAACGCTCCAGCATAAAGGGCGAGACGCGCCCTTTTCGTTTCCAAGTCCGAGCGCGCCTCAACATCGGAAGAGCAACGCCGTGCGCCAGCTAATTAGTCGAAATTGACCCATTATAATGAACAGGATAAACCCAGTATTAATGAAAAACAAAAGGCACAATACCCCGAATTCATTCCCAGCTTCTCAGCCCATGGAAAGGTTGATCCATGTGATGCGGGGCCGTCGCGTGATGATCGATGCGGATTTAGCCCGTCTCAACGGCGTAACAACCAAGGCCATGCTTCAGGCCGTCAGGCGTAACCTCGCGCGATTTCCGGAAGATTTTCATGTTCCAGTTCTCGGAAACGGAACTCAAAAATTGGAGGTCACAAGTTGTGACCTCCAATCCGGCCGCCAAAATCGGGCTACGTCGGCCACCCTAAGCCTTCACCGAACACGGTGTCGCGATGCTTTCGGCAGTGCTGCATAGCGACCGGGCGATCGCCATGAGCCTCGCTGTCATCCGCGCCTTTGTGCGGCTGCGCGAACTTATGGCCGCGCACAAGGACATCGCGGCCCGCGTCGAGAAACTCGAACGAGGGCAACAACAGGCCGCTTCCGTGATCGAGATCCTGGCAGAAGATATCGACCGGCTCGGTCAAAATCGCGAACAGATCAATACCCCATCGCCCTACACGAAGCGCCGGATTGGTTACATCACGGACGACGACTAGAACTCGGCAATCTTCGTGGCCGGAGTCCCTAGTATGCTGATTCCGGCGATGTCGCCCGGTCATTCCGAGATCATGTCGCTCGCTGTTCCGACATGATGTCGCCCGCTTGAGCGGCGTCCTGCTGGTAGGGAACTTTTGTTAGGCGTGCTGGTGGTCAATCCCTGAGAGCTGATTTTGGTCGGGTTCGTCGCAGACTGTCGCCGGCGAGATCGATGCGATGGGCGTTGTGGACGAGGCGGTCGAGGATGGCGTCGGCATAGGTCGGGTTGCCGATTATCTCGTGCCGTTTGTCGATCGGGATCTGGCTGGTCAGGATGGTCGAACGGCGGCCATAGCGTTCTTCGAGAATCTCGTAGAGATCGCGGCGGGCGCCGGCGTCGAGCGGTTCGAGACCCCAATCGTCGAGAATGAGGAGCTGGGCGCCGTTGAGGTTGCGCATGATGCGGGCATAGCGCCCGTCGCCGTGCGCCAGGGCGAGATCGGCGAAGAGCTTGGGGGCACGGTGATAGAGCACCGAACGGTTGTCGCGGCAGGCTTTGTGGCCGAGGGCACAGGCGAGCCAACTTTTGCCGACCCCGGTTGGCCCGCACAGGATCAAATTGTCGTGCGCCTCGATCCATTCGCCGGCGGCAAGCTTTTGAAACAGCGCGCGATCGAGGCCGCGCGGGGCCCGGTAATCGACGTCCTCGACGACG
>DATKHX010000481.1:0-2429 GCA_035510075.1 Allostellaceae bacterium | reverse complement strand
GATTTGCGCAAGGAACGGCTTGGAAAACGGATCGGCCGCATTGCACAGAACGGCGACCCGGCGCAGACCCGGCAGCGCCTCTTTGAGCAATTCGACCTGCTTGGCCGCCAGCTCCGGGGTTTGTCCGGACAGCCCGGTGATATTGCCGCCCGGCCGGGCGAGGCTCGCGACGATCCCCATCCCGACCGGATCGCCGGCGCCGATCATCACGATCGGGATCTCGCTGGTCGCACCCTTGGCCGCCAGCACAGCCGGCGTAAACAGCGCGGCGATGACATCGACCCGGTCACGCACGAGCTCCGCGGCAAGCGCAGGCAAGCGGTCCAGCTTCCCCTCCGCCGACCGCACCTCGATCTGGATATTCCGCCCCTCGACGTAGCCGAGCTTGCGCAATTCCTCGCGGAAGCGTTGCAGGATCGCCAACGGATACGGCTTGCCGATGACCAGCACGCCGATTACCGGCGTTTTCGGCGGCTGCGCCAGACCCACAGCCGAGCCGACGACGATCGCGGCGCCGAATGCAGAGACGAAATGGCGCCGTCTCATTCGATGACCTTGTCGGCGCGTGCCAGCAATGTCGGCGGGATAGTCAGGCCGAGCGCTTTCGCGGTCTTCAGATTGACGACGAGTTCAAAACGGGTTGGCTGCTGGACCGGAAGGTCGGCCGGCGTGGCACCGCGTAGCACCCGATCGATGTAGGGCGCGGCCTGCCGGAACAGGTCTACGTTATTGACTCCATAAGACAGCAGTCCGCCCTGCGCCACATAATACCCGTAAGGGTAAATTGCCGGCAGCTGGAAACGCTCGGCGAGCGCGACGATCCGGCCGCTATGACTGGCAAAGAAGGCATCGGGGATTACGACAACGCCACCACGCGGTTCCGCCGCCAAACCCGCCATCGCTGCTTCGATGTCCTCGAGATCGCGCACCTCGCCCGTTTTCGCTGAAACACCCAAGGATCGGGCGGCCGCCTCGAACGGATCAAGAAACATTGCGCCGCGGTCGGGTTGCGTGTCGGGATTGACCAGCATCGCCGCGCGCGTCACCCCCGGCGCCGCCTCTTTCAGCAATTGCAGCCATTTACCGCCAATCGACGGCACGACATTGGTAATCCCGGTCACATTGCCAACCGGTCGCGCCAGATTGCGGACGAAGCCACTCGCCACCGGGTTGGCGACATGCACAAATATGATTGGCACAGTCCGCGTCTGTGACGAAAGGGCGCCGATCACCGTCGCCGACTGTCCGAGGACGACATCGGGGTGGCTTGCGATAATCTCCGCGGCCGTGCTTCGCGCGTGCGCCTCGTCGCCCGAAGACCACCGCTCATCGATGACGAGGTTGTCGTCTCGCCGCCAACCGAGCAATGCCAATGCCTTGCCCAGGGCGTCCACTGCCGCGACATATTCGGGGGTTTTACCCACCGCCATGATGATGCCGAGCCTGTGGGCCCGCTGCAGCGGCTGCGCGCACGACGTGGTTGCGCGCAGCGCGGCACCCGCGCCGCCGAGGAGCGCCAGCAGATCGCGCCGCCTCATTCGATAACCCTGGCGGCGCGCAGTGCCTATTCGGCGGCGGCCATTTGCGCGGCTTCGCGCTCGGCCTTCATCTCGAGGAGGGCGCGACGGTAGTCCTTTGGCGTCACCTTGACGAAAGCGGCTATCGTGCGCTCCCAACTTTCGAGGAGCTGGCGGGCGCGGGCACTGCCGGTCAACAGGTGGTGGCGCTCAATCAGGATGCGCAGGCGCTGCGTATCAAAGCGCAACGGATCGCCCATGCCGTTATCGACGACGCTCGGTGCACGCTGGCGCGGCCGATCCTCGTCGTCGCCGACGCCGTCGTCGATGGCGATCGTTTCGAGATCGACGCCGGAGCGGTTGCATAGGCTGGCGAACAATCCTTTCGGATCCCAGACATAGGCGACGCCGCCCGACATCCCGGCGGCGAAATTGCGGCCGGTGTCGCCGAGCACGACGACGACCCCGCCGGTCATGTACTCGCAGCCGTGGTCGCCAGTGCCCTCGACGACCGCGACCGCACCCGAATTGCGCACCGCAAAGCGTTCGCCGGCCACACCCTCGAAATAGGCTTCGCCGGCGATCGCGCCATAGAGCACGGTATTGCCGATGATGATGTTTTCGGTGGGCTCGCGCCGCGCCTCGGGCGGCTGACGTACGATCAGCCGTCCGCCCGACAGCCCCTTGCCGACATAGTCGTTGGCGTCGCCGTAGAGCTCGAGGGTGACGCCGCGCGCCAGGAACGCGCCAAAACTCTGCCCGGCATTGCCATGGAAGCTGGCCCAGATCGTGTCCTGCGGCAGCCCGTGATGGCCGTAGCGCCGCGCCACCTCGCCCGACAGCATGGCACCCACGGTGCGGTGGACGTTGCGGATTTGGCACTCGATGCGCACCGGCTCGCGCGCGTCGAGT
>DATKHX010000480.1:0-2940 GCA_035510075.1 Allostellaceae bacterium | reverse complement strand
GCCGAGTGCCACCGGCGGCGCCTTCCAGCTGCCGTCGAGGATCGAGGGTGGTGTCTCCTTCGGCCAATAGAGCCGCAGCATCGGGATGAATTGCCGCGCCGCATCGTCGGCAGCCAGTTGGCCTCCTTAGCTGCGCCGGGGGAGCTTGCCTGAAGATAGAGATCGACCGACCCGTCGGAATTGTGCTCGAGCGCGTTGCGGGCGCTCAAGGTGTAGCGGTTCCGGTTGTTCGGCACGAAGAAATAGTGGCCGTCATACATCGTCAACGACCAGAAGCCGTCCACCGGCGGCAGCTGTCCCGCCGGGAAGTGCATGACGTAGCGATTGGCGGCATCAAACGGCTTGCCGTCCGCATCCACCTCGGCGACCGGGTAGATGGCATCCTGTGGAGGGTGGGCGGGGCCGATGGCGGTCACCAGAGCGCGTCGGCGATAGGCGGCGGCGTAGTTGCCCATGCCGGTGGTCAGCACGCTCCACCCGTTCGTCAACTCGATCTCTTTCAACAGCCCCATAATCGTCGCCTGAGCCGGCCGAGGAGCGGCTTGAACTGCAGCAGATTACGCTTGGTTCAACTTTGCCGGGTCGAAATCCTGCCCTGGAACGATGTCGACCTTTGCCATCGCCGCCACCATCGCTCGGCTAGACTAGCGGCCGGAAGTAGGTGGCACCATTCATTGCGTCGACCTGGTCGCGCACCGGGCCCTTCGTGTCTTAGGCGGGATTCACCCGCCGCGGGCGGCGGAGTGTCGGGTTTGCTCCACGCGCTGAGCGGGGTCAGCTCGTATTGCGCCTGAATGGCGTTGACCGGCATAGTCGGCTACTTCGTCAACGTCCCGAAAATACCCCGCCGCCTCCGGCAAGCGCGTCACGGCGCCAAACGCCGGCACGCTCTACTCGACGGCATGGATCGTTGTCGGCAAGGAACCTTACATCCTGCATGTGCCCGACGAGCACGGTCGCTATTATCTGATGCCGATGCCGGACGACTGGACCAACGTGTTCGCCGACCCCGGTAAGTGCACCACCGGCACCGGGCCGCCGATCGCGATCACCGGCCCAGGTTGGAAGGGGACGTTGCCGCCCGGCATCAAGACCGAATACGAGTCGCCCACCAACATCGTCTGGGTGCACGGCCGCACTATTCGACCGGATGCAGGGCCCTGGGATTCAGCCGCCGGAGAGTAGTTGCCGACATCCGAGAGTGACGAGATTTCCTTGGCGGCCCACGGGAGCGCATGCTTTGCGCAGCCGGTCGGCGGCGACGAGACGCTTGCCCGCCGCTGCGGCGGCGCGATATCACCTGAGCGGATATGCCGACCCTGTTTCTCATCATATTGATCGACCTCGTCGGGTTCGGCCTCGTCATCCCGCTTCTGCCGTTTTACGCGGTGCGCTTCGGCGCCACGGCCCCCGAGGTGACCTGGCTGCTCGCGACATATTCGCTGATGCAGCTCGTCGCGGCCCCGTTATGGGGCCGCCTCAGCGACCGCGTCGGCCGCCGGCCGGTGCTGATGGCGAGCACGGTCGCAGCGGCGGCGGCGTATCTGTGGCTCGGCGCCGCCGATGCGTTGTGGATGCTGTTCGCGGCGCGGGCGTTGGCCGGGGCGTGCGCCGGCAACATCGCCGCCGCCCAGGCCTACATCGCCGACATCACCAAGCCCGAGGAGCGCGCCCACGGCATGGGCATGATCGGCGCCGCCTTTGGCCTCGGTTTTATTTTCGGGCCGGCGCTCGGCGGGTTTCTCGCCGGCAACAACCCGGCGACCGCCAACCTCGCAGCCCCGGCCTGGGTCGCGGCCGGCATGTCGTTCGCGGCATTTTGCGGCGTGCTTTTCGTATTGCGCGAGAGCCATCCGCGTGAACGCCGCGGCCAGACCCAGCCGCAGAGCCGCATGAGCCTGATCCTCGGGGCATTGCGCCGGCCGGTGTTGTCGCGTCTGATCGCGATCTTTTTCCTCGTCATCCTCGCCTTTGCCGCGATGGAGAGCATCTTCGCGCTGTGGGCGTTGCGGCAACTGGATTGGGGGCCGGAGAAGGTCGGCTATGTCTTTGCCTATCTCGGCCTGTTGTCGGCGATCATGCAAGGCGGGTTGACCCGCCGCCTGACCAAGCGCTACGGCGAGGAGCGGCTGTTGTTGTGCGGGCTGGCGGTACTCGCGATCGGGCTCGCGGCGGTGCCGTTTTCCAATCAGCTGGCGGTGCTGGGCGGTTCGTTCGCGGCGCTGGCGGTCGGGCTCGGCCTCGTCCAGCCGGCGTTGAACAGCCTGATCTCGCGCCATGCCGGCGGCGGCGAGCAGGGTCAGGTGCTGGGGGTGACCCAATCCACCGGCAGCCTCGCGCGGGTCATCGGCCCGCCCCTGGCCGGCTATCTGTTTGCCGATCTCGGCCACAGCAGCCCGTTTCTGTGGGGCGCGGTGCTCGTCGCTCTCGCGTTTGTGCTGGCGGTGAATTTGTTCCGTGGGTTCGGGGCGCCGCTCGTCGAAGCCGAGCCGCCGCTCGGTCCCGCGCGATGAGCCGGCGCGGCCGGCCAGTTACACCGGGGCCGGCAGGGCAGAAGGGCCGCCTCAAGGACGAAATGCGGTCGCTGCGGTCGCTTTCGCCTTACCTATGGCCGCGCGACTCGTTCGAGCTGCGGCTGCGCGTCGTGCTCGCCATCGGGTTTTTGATCGCCGGCCGGCTGCTCAACATCTCGGTCCCGTTTCTCTATAAGCACGCGGTCGACGCGCTGGCGCCGGGTAAGGCTGTCATCGCGGTGCCGGTGGCGCTGGTCGTCGCCTACGGCTTGGCGCGGGTCATGGCGCAAGGCTTCAACGAATTGCGCAACGCCGCCTTTGCCAAGGTCACGCAGCGCGCGGTGCGCCGGCTGGCATTGTCCGCCTTCCGCCATGTCCACGCGCTTGCATTGCGCTTTCATCTCGAGCGGCGCACCGGCGGCCTCGC
>DATKHX010000479.1:0-2998 GCA_035510075.1 Allostellaceae bacterium | reverse complement strand
GGCGTCAAAGGCCTGGGCGAGCTGCCGATCGTCGGGGTCGCCGCCGCGATCGCCAACGCCGTTTGGCACGCCACCGGCACCCGTGTCCGCACCCTCCCGATCCGCCTCGAAACCCTGCTGACGTAGGTAGCGGGGGCGGCGACGGAATGCCGGCGGCGAACTGTGGTTTCGCCCCGTTTTCGCTTTGGCCGGGCTTGTCCCGGCCATCCGCGTCTTCGTTCGACTCCGCCCCAATATTCCCGGACCGTCGGTTTGCAGTCACGAAATTCTGCGGTCGTCCTACGCGCTACGCGCCGCCTCGACGCATCCCACGCGCTTTTGCGAGCAGCGTCGACTTGCGGGCATCGCCGTGCAACAATGCCGCATGTCGTTGAGGGCGTGCCGACCCGGCCGCGCCCGGCGCCGCGGCCTTGCCTACGGCCGCGCCGTGCCGCCAAGCTGGATCGTTTTTCGATTATCGCCGGCATTTCCTGCATCGAGGACGGCGTAAGCTGTCCCGGCGTGCGGGTATTTAGAGCCGATGCGACTTAGTCCGGCCCGGCCCGCGTATAGAACCTGATCGCATTGTCCCACAGCAGCTTGCGCTTGCGCTCCTCCCCCATGTCCCAGGCGGTTACAAGCCCCGCTGATTCCGGGAAGTGGCTTTCGCCATGTGGATAGTCGGAAGCGTACATCAGAACATGATCGCCGACGAGGTCGGCCACGGCATTGGTCAACCGCGCTCCCTCGGGGATTTCGATGCTCTGGAAATAGCGGCCGCCGCAGATGTACTCGCTGGGGCGCCGCGCCAGCTCGGGGAGTGCCGTCTTGATCGTCTCGGCGTGCTCGTCGAGCCGCATCATCCAGAACGGAAGCCAGCCATGCCCGGCCTCCAAGGTGCCGACCCGCAATGTCGGATAGCGGTCCATCGCACCGCCGCCGATCAATGAGGCCATGTTGCGCATGCCGCACCAGGGGTGCGCCGCCGAGCGTTGCAGCCATAGATTGTCCCAGGTGTCCTGCCCTCCGGGCGCATAGGGCGGCATGACCGTGAAGGTGTGAAGGACGACCGCAAGGTCGAGCGCCGCGGCCTCGGCATAGAACGGCTCCAGCGCGGGATGATCGAGCGGCATCCCGGCCGGCGCATAGACCATCATTCCCCAGGCCCAGCCCGATTTGCCCCAGCGCCTGATCTCGGCCACGCCGCCGTCGATATCGCGCGCACCGGCAAGGATCACGCCGCCCAGCCGCTTGGGATAAGCGCCGCAGTAATCCGCCATCCAGCGGTGATAAGCCCGGTACATCGCCATTTCGAGGGCCACGTCGGCGCCGGCGCTCCAGGTGCCGAACCACCCCGACGGCAAGGTCAGGTTCACGTCGACGCCTTCGAAATCCATGTCGGCGATGCGCGCCGCCGGGTCGGCGTCCACCCGGGGCGACGGATCGCGCTTGCGCTTGACGCCGGTAAAACCGGCCATGTATCCCGCCGGCGCGGTGGCGGGCTGGGCATCGCCGAGGCGGCGGCGATACTGGCGCTGGCCTTTCGTATAGGTCACTCGGCCGTGGCGGTCGCGCGATTCATACTCGCGCCAGCCCGCCAGACGCTCCTTTTCGGCCGCGCCGAGATAGCCCGACAAGATGACGGCATCGGGACCGACATGCGTGTCCGAATCGAAAATCCGGTAACCGTCGCGCGCCATTATCTCGCTCCACGTTGATCGCCGAAATACCGCCGTTCGAGCTCCTGTTGCTTGGCGTCGCCTTCGCCTTCGGGCGGAACCTCCGGCCTCGGATAGGGACGATCGCGCCGGCTGGCGACGAAATCGTCCCAGGCTTTGGTGCCGCGCGCCTGAAACTCGGTCATGAAATCCCACAGCGCCGCCCAGGTGACGGCATGACTGAACCCCGGGTACCAGGCGATGGTCACTCCGAGTGCGAGATGCTCGTCGAGGTCGAGATAGCGGCCGAGCTTGCCGCGCATAAACGAGAACGGACCTTCGACCGCCAAGCGCGCCATCCGGATTTCGTCGACCGAGTGCGGCGACTCGAACTGCACCCAATCGACGCCGGCCGCGTCGCGATAGGCCTTCATGCGCGCAATCGCATCGTCGAGCGTCCCGCCTATGGCGTCGCGGGCGTAGCATTGCGCCATGATGACGAAGTTCGGGTCGAGCTCGTCCTTCATGTCGACCGCGGCGCGGTAGCGCGCGATCGCCTGGTCGAGCGGCACGACGTCGATCCCGGCGTTCTGGGTCTTGCGCTTGCCCTCGATCGCCTGATCATCGATGCGGATGCCGGCGATCCCGGCGCGGATGCTCTCACGAACCAGACGCCGCACCGCCATGATCCCGCCGTGGCCGGTGTCGCCGTCGATGATGACCGGGATCGACACGCTGTCGGCGATCCAGCCGGCGATGGCGACGCATTCAGTCATCGTCGCGGTGCCGACGTCGGCAAGCCCGGTATAGGCGCCGACCACCCCTCCAGTGCCGACGAACAACGCCTCGCAGCCGGCCTTCTCCATGATCCGCGCATGCGCCGCAGTCGGCGGATGCAGCACCGCCAACACCTTGTCGCGGCGCTGGATCAGCTCCCGCAGCCGGGCGGAGCGCGATTGGCTCATGACCGAGCACCTCCATAATTTCGGCAAAGCATGTGCACACGTGGGTGCAGTCGTCGAGCACCATTACGCATCGGCCCGCCGCCATGGGGCGCCTGCCTTGGTAGTGTCCTAATTTGATGACGGTCTGCTTGTAGTCGTCTCGTGTTGACGCAAGCGGCGGCTGCGCTGAAGAAGCAAATCGCCGCCGAAGATTACAATCACAACTACGAACCAAGCGACTGCTTGCTCGTTGGCCGTTACGCGGGACGTAAAGTCTCCGTTCTTGTCGCATGGTTCACCGGCGTTGCAATCCCACTCGTATCGCCCCACAAGGTAGTCTATCCAACACCGCGATTGGGCCGCTTCAGAGATAAAGTCAATCGCTGGAAGTGAGGTCAATGCGATAGAAGCTGCCAG
>DATKHX010000478.1:0-2604 GCA_035510075.1 Allostellaceae bacterium | reverse complement strand
GCGAAATTCGATCCGGCCCGGCTCAAAATGGACAAGGTGCAGGTTTGCGGCGAGATGCGAGCGCAGCACCGCCTCGCGTTGCTTGTCGAACAGCGCGACCACCTCGTCGAAGCTCTGCGGCATCGGCTCCAGTGCCGCGCTTGACGGGGTCGGTGGCGCGGTTTCGACCGCGGCTTCGGCCAGCACGACCGGCGCCCGCAGCGCGCCCCCGGCGGGCGGTCTCGAAGGGGCCGCGGCAACCGGCGCCGGCGTCTCACGCCGCGATGTCGGTGCGGGACCCGCTGGTTCGCCGCGCGCCGCGCCGGCCTGCAACGAGCGCACGAGCTCGGCCGGGGCCGGCAGATCGGCGACATAGGCGAGCCGCACCAGCACCATTTCGGCGGCCTGGATCGGCGCCGGCGCCTCCTGGACCTCGCCCAAGCCTTTGAGCAGCATCTGCCAGACCCGTGCCAGCGCCGGGATCGAGAGCTTGTCGGCGAGGGGGCGGGCCCGCTCTCGGTCGCCCTCGGCGATCGGGTCGCCGGTTCCGGCCTCGGGCGCCAGCTTCAGCCGGGTCAGGAAATGCGACAGGTCGAGCAGATCCTGCAATACCAGCAGCGGGTCGGCGCCTTCCTCGTAGAGCCGGTCGAGCTGCGCCAATGCCGCCGCCGCCTCGCCGCGCAATACCGCTTCGAGCAGGTCGAAGACCCGCCCGCGGTCGGCGATGCCGAGCATGTCGCGCACCGCGGATTCGGCGACCCTTCCTCCCGATAGTGCTATCGCCTGGTCGAGCAGCGACAACCCGTCGCGCACCGAGCCGTCGGCGGCGCGTGCGATCAGCGCCAGTGCGGCGGGCTCGGCCTCGACCGCTTCCGCCTCGGCCACCCGGCGATAATGCTCGGCCAGCATTTCGGCCGGGACCCGGCGCAGCGAAAAGCGCTGGCAGCGCGACAAGACCGTGACCGGCACCTTGTGGATTTCGGTCGTCGCGAACACGAAGACCACGGCGGGCGGCGGCTCCTCGAGCGTCTTCAGCAGGGCGTTGAAAGCGTTTTTCGAGAGCATGTGGACTTCGTCGATGATGTACACCTTGTAGCGCGCCGAGACTGGGCGATAGCGCACCCCGTCAGTTAGCTCGCGAATGTCGTCGACGCCGGTGCGCGAGGCAGCGTCCATCTCGATTACGTCGACATGGCGGTCCTCGGCGATCGAGCGGCAATGGGCGCATTCGCCGCAGGGCGCTGCCGTCGGTCCGCCGGCCCCGTCCGCGCCGACGCAATTTAGCGCGCGGGCGATGATGCGCGCCGTCGTCGTCTTGCCGACCCCGCGCACCCCCGTCAGGATAAAGGCATGCGCGATCCGCCCCGTTTCAATCGCATTCGCGAGGGTGCGCACGACAGCGTCCTGACCGATCAGCTCGGCGAAAGTCTGCGGCCGGTACTTGCGGGCGAGAACGCGATAGGCGTTCGCCGGATCGTTCATGGTCGTACAGCCAAGGATGGCGGGAACCCTGGGTCGCGGTGGGAGACCGGATCGGCGACCCAGGCCGCAACTCGTTACGGCTGCTTCCTTCCGGACCTGACCGGGTTGGCGAGAGGCCTGCCCGCCGCCGGGCTCCCGCTCCACTATATCAGCTGCCGCCGCGCGTGGGGCAAGCTTCCGCCGATGCGCTTTTCCGGCAGGCGATGTCGATTTGGCGCGCGTCTGATCGTCGTCTGGTGGCGGCGATGTTTCCCGGCCGCCTTTGCGAGGAAGGAGACCACCATGCCCGATTTCATCCTGCTGCTGCACCGCCCTGCCGGTCCGCCGCCGGCCTTCTCGCCGGAGCAAGCCGCGGCCGTCACCAAGGATTATGTCGGCTGGGGCGACCGGCTGCGCGCCGAAGGCCGCCTCACGGCCGGCGAAAAGCTGACCTTCGACTCCGGCCGCGTGATGCGTTCATCGAGCGGTCGCGTCATGACGGCCGACGGCCCGTACGCCGAGAGCAAGGAGTTGCTCGGCGGCTTTTTCGTGATTTCGGCCCAGGATTACGACGAGGCTTGCCGCCGGGCCGAAAGCTGCCCGCACTTCAAATACGGCGGCAGCATCGAAGTCCGTCAAATCGACCCGATGAAAGGTTGATGTCCCGGGTCCAAAGCTCGACAGATCGGACGGCAACCTCGTCATTGCGAGGAGCCCGCAGGGCGACGCGGCAATCCCCAACCAACTCGGTGCCGCGTCAACGAGATTGCTTCGCTTCGCTCGCGATAACGAGTCCTTTTCGATGCAAGACACCATCCGCAAGCCAGCCCTAGCAGGAGACAAAACATGCCCGAGCTTCAGATCATCGGCGCGCCGCAGAGCAACTATGTCTGGGTCGCGCGCATCGCCTGTTTCGAGAAAGGCGTGCCGTACACCCTCGTGCCGGTGCCGCCGCACTCGCCCGAGGTCGACGCGATCCACCCGTTCGGCAAGATCCCGGCGATGCGCCACGGCGACGTGACGTTGTGCGAATCGCGCGCGATCTGCTTTTACGTCGACCATGCCTTCGCCGGCCCGCCATTGGCGCCGAGGGATCCGGTCGCCGGTGCGCAAACCGAGCAGTGGATCTCGCTCGTCAACACGCATATCGATCCATTGCTGGTG
>DATKHX010000477.1:0-4790 GCA_035510075.1 Allostellaceae bacterium | reverse complement strand
TTGCCAAACGCACATCTAAAGATTGAAATGCCCACGCGGTCGCCCGATCGTCGACAATGAGGTAGCTCCGATGTCGCTGCGGCAGAAATATTTGGAAATCCTGACGGGAATGGCGCCGGCCGGGGTGGTCGGCGTGTCGCTGCTGCTGGGCTCGACGGCAACGGGCGCGGCTAGCCAGGACCCGGCGGGCCTGCGGCCGCAGGCGGCGCGGGAGGCCCGCGTTTCCGAGCGCCTCGCCGCGATACGCGACGCAGTTTCGAGCGTCGCGGGACAACAGGCCGCCCCTCGAGACAACGGCAACCTGCGCCTTGCTTGGGGAAACTGGTGGCGCAACGGGGGCTTCGGCTGGGGCCGGCCCTGGGGGGGCTGGGGTTGGCCCAATTGGAACAACTGGCACAATTGGAACAACTGGAACAATTGGTGGCGCAATTGGTGAGCAGGCGAGCGCGGCCGGCACGGCGGCGGATGGCATTATGCCAACCATAGAGCTGCTCGTCGTCCAGCCGACGCCGTTTTGCAACATCGATTGCAAATACTGCTACCTGCCGAACCGGACCTCGAAGGCGGTCGTTGCCCGCGAGACGTTGGCGAGCTTGTTTTCGCAAGTCTTCAGCTCGGGTTGGTTCGGCGAGGGCTTGTCGGTCGTATGGCATGCCGGCGAGCCGATGGTCTTGCCGATCCCGTTCTATCGGGACGCGTTCGCATTGGTCGAAGAGTTGCGGCCGCGGCAGCTGCAGGTCGTGCATTCGTTTCAGACGAACGGCACCCTGATCGACGACGCCTGGTGTGCATTCTTCGCCGAGACGCAGCTCAATCTCGGGGTCAGCGTCGATGGCCCGCGCCACTTTCACGACAGCAACCGATTGACGCGGTCCGGCCGCGGCACGTTCGACCGAACGATCGCCGGCATCCGGTTGCTGCGCCGGCACGGCGTCCCGTTTCATGTGATTTCGGTGCTGACGTCGGCCAGCATGGCGGCGCCCCGTGAAATGTTCGACTTTTATGTCGAGGAAGGGATCGAGCGTGTCTGCTTCAACGTCGAAGAGTCAGAGGGCGACCACGTCTCGCAATCGTTTGGCGAGGCGGGCATCGAGGCTGCCTATTATCGGTTTTTGAGCGAATTCTGGCGATTTTCGACGGCCGCGCCGGGCAAGATCACATTCTTGCGCGAGATCGAACAGGCGCTGCAGCAGGTCATCCGACCCAAGGAGGCGCCGTTCCGCAATCAGCTGGTCGAGCCGTTTGCGATCACCAGCATGGATTGTGCCGGCAACGTCTCGACCTTCTCGCCTGAGCTCTTGGGCCTTAAAAACTCGACCTATGACAATTTTATCCTGGGCAACATCGGCCGCGACGCGCTGGTGGATCTCAGCCACAGCCCCGCCCTCACCCGGATGCGGGCGGACATCGACGCCGGCGTGGCGATGTGCCGCGACCAATGCGAATATTTTTCGGTATGCGGTGGTGGCGAGCCAGTCAACAAGCTGACCGAGAACGGCAGCTTCGCCAGCACCGAAACCGCCTATTGCCGGGTGACCAAGATGCGGGCGACAGATCTCGTGCTCGATGCTCTCGAGCGGATGTCGCCGGCTGAGCTCGATCCCGCGACACCGCCGCAGCCGGCGGCGCCCGGAGAAGGGCCGACCGAAAGCGCGGTCTTCTGTGAAGCAACACCGTCGATCCGGAGGAGAGGATGAAAAAGACATTGCGCTGGTTGGGCATGCTCGCCATCGGCGCGGCAATGCTGGGGGGCTTCGGCGCGGTTGCATTGGCTCAAGGCACGCCGCCCGCGGCATCGCCGGCCGGCACCGGTGGTCCCACCGATCAGTATGGTGGCAACACCGGGCAGTCGCAGGCTACTTCCGCGACCGAGGCCGAGCCCGGAACCGAGCTCCCGGTGCTCTTTGTGACGAGCGTCGAGATAATGCGCACGCAAACCCAGCCGCAGCTGGACGTCGTGCGGGTCACCGGGCTGACGGGCTCGCAGGGCTGGACCTCGCCGGAACTGGTCCCGACCTACGTCGGCAAGCCGCTCGACGGCATTCTCGATCTTCAGTTTATCGCGACGATGCCATTGCAGACCGAAACGGCGACCGGATTTGTCCCGTTCAGCGCGGTCTTCCCTCTCGAAGAGGGGCACGATTTCAAGGGCGTGCGAGTGCGCGGCTCCGAAAACGCGATCGAAGTCGACCAGATCCCCGGCACCAAAACGGCGAACATCAGCCTTAACGACTGTAAGGATTGCGTCGGCAAAAAATTTGCCGAGCGCGGTCAGGCGGCACCTGGGGCGTCCGGGGTCGTTCGCCAGGAGGACCTTCCCAAAATCCTGCGCTGGATTCCGCCGACGCATGGAATCCGCGGCATCACCCACAACCCCAACCGGCTGAACCTGCTGCTTGGCACCGACAACACGATCATCGCCGCTTATTGGGAGTAGGCGGAAAGGGCGCGCTGCCCTGTTTCTCGGCCTGATGTGCGCCGCCGCGGCGATTTTCCGGCGCTGCCGGGTCGGCCGCACCTGGGTCCGCGCGATCGCAGGCTTGGGGCTCTGCGCCGCGGCGGGGGGCGCAGCAGGCGCCGGCTCGCTGATCGCCGGCAATCCCGGTGCCCTCGACAGCATCGCCCTCGCCGTCGACGGGGCTGAATCGAGCCGCGGCGCAGACCCGAACATGTGGCGCGTCGAGCCGGATGGCCCACAAGGGCCGATGCAGGTTTCGGCGGCGGCGGCGCTGGATGTCGGTGGCGGCGACCGGTTTGACATAGCCAAAAACCGAATGCTCGGCCGCGCCTATCTGGCGCATTTGTACCGGCGCTATGCGAACTGGCCCGATGCCGTCGCCGCCTACAATTGGGGGCCGGGGAACATGGATGCCTGGATCGGCGCCGGGCGCCCGAACGAGAGATTCCCGGTTTCGGTGTCGTTATACCGCATCCGTGTCCTGTTTGGCGAGACGGCACCGTTGGGATCACCGGCGACGCGGCGGTTCGGGATCGTCCATCCGCCGCCGCGCCGGTCGCTCGCCGACCGTCGCCATCCGAGCCGGGAGAGTGTCGCCGTCGAGCGGCTCTATGGCGCGATCATGTCCAACAGCGAGCTCGCCATCCGCTGAGCCTCGCGGTTCGGGCCCAGTTACGGCCGAGGTTGATTGCCAGCCAAAGCGAGGGGGGCCAGCGCTACCCCCGCCAGTAGCCGATCTGACTTCTTAGTGCGGCGGCCAATAATGCAAAGCTGCAAATAGCAACCCGGCGACGACAACAATCAACGAGCCAAGCCATATTTTCAACCGCTGCTCAAGATCACGCAGATCGGTTTTGGTCGCTACATTGTCGTGAATCGCGTCGTAAATCTCGGTCGCGATGCGCTCGGCGTCATCGCTTTTGAGGCCGGCGCCCTCAAAGGCGCAGGTTAGGGTCAGACGGTCCGCCATCGAGTGTCTGTGGTTGCTTGCGGCATTTTGCGTTTGACCGCATCTCCGGGCCGAGGCCGGTTCTGGAACGCGACAGGATGGTCGATGCAATCCGAAATAGATGGTCGGAGTGAGAGGATTTGAACCTCCGGCCCCTGCCTCCCGAAAGCAGTGCTCTACCAGGCTGAGCTACACTCCGCCGACCGGGGGCGGTTAATAGCCCCAATATCGGATTTCCGCAATTGGTACTGCCGCGATCGGGCTGCAAGATCGCGGCGTCTAGAACCCGCGCTCGGTCGCGAACGCCGCGGCCTCCGCGAGCGCGCGGCGCAGCGGGCTGTCCGGGAAGCGGTCGAGCGCGTCGATCGCCGCGCCGGCATAGACCCGCGCCCGGGCCAGCGTCTCCGCCAGCGCACCGCGCCGTTCGAGGATGCGCACCGCGCGTTCGAGATCGCCCGGCGCCTGCTCGCCGGCTTCCAGCGTGCGCCGCCAGAAGGCCCGTTCCTCGGCGTCGCCGCGCGCGAAGGCGATGACGATCGGCAGCGTGATCTTGCCGTCTCGGAAATCGTCGCCGACCGATTTGCCGAACTCGGTCTCCCGGGCCGCGAAATCGAGTACGTCGTCGACCAGCTGGAAGGCGATGCCGAGATTGTGGCCGAAGCGTTCGAGCGCCATCTCGTCGTCGCGCGGCCGCTCGGCGAGCACCGCGCCGACCCTGGCCGCCGCCGCGAACAGCGCCGCGGTCTTCGCCTCGATCACCGCGAGATAGTCGTCTTCCGACGTCGCCGTGTCGTTCGCGGTCATCAGCTGGTGCACTTCGCCTTCCGCGATCACCGAGGCGGCGCGCGACAAAATCTCCAGCACCTGGAGCGACCCGTCGCCGACCATCAGCTGAAACGCGCGCGCGAACAGAAAATCGCCGACCAGCACCGCCGGCTTGTTCCCCCAGACGGCGTTCGCCGTGTCGCGGCCGCGCCGCAGATCGCTGGCGTCGACCACGTCGTCGTGCAGCAGGGTCGCGGTATGGATGAACTCGACGACCGCGGCGATCGCGACATGCCGCTCGCCGTCGCGATAGCCGCAGAGTCGCGCGCAGGCCAGGGTCAACAGCGGCCGCAGTCGCTTGCCGCCGGCCGACACGATATGCCCGGCAAGCTGCGGGATCAGCGCCACCGGGCTGTGCATGCGCTCGACGATGAGCTGGTTGACCCGCTCCAGATCGGCCGACATCAGCCGGAACAGCGGATCGAGCGACGCGGCTTGTCGCACGGGCGCGCGTTCGATGCTCGGCTGCGGAGGGGCCACGACAACTCCTGGGGCGGACGAGCTTGACGCGCCCGAACGCGAGCGAGCATAGAGAGCAGGGGTCTCCGGTCAAGTAAC
>DATKHX010000476.1:0-7670 GCA_035510075.1 Allostellaceae bacterium | reverse complement strand
TTCTTGCCCTGCTCGAACATGTCGCGCACCCGGCTGGCGCCGACGCCGACAAACATCTCGACAAAGTCGGAACCGGAAATCGTAAAGAACGGCACGTTGGCCTCGCCGGCGATCGCCCGCGCGAGCAAGGTCTTGCCGGTGCCCGGCGAACCGACCAACAAAACCCCCTTCGGGATTTTGCCACCGAGCCGCTGGAATTTTTGCGGGTCCTTCAGGTACTCGACGATCTCTTCGAGTTCTTGCTTCGCCTCGTCGATCCCGGCCACGTCTTCGGAGGTGATGCGCCCGACCTTTTCGGTCAAAAGCCGCGCCCGGCTTTTGCCAAAGCCCATCGCCCGGCCGCCGCCGCCCTGCATCTGGCGCATGAAGAATATCCACACCCCGATCAAGAGCAGCATCGGGAACCAGGAGATCAAGACGCCAAACAGCGAGGGCACGTTGTCGTCGACCGGTGCCGCCGAAATCCGCACGCCCTTGTCGATCAGCCGCCCGACCAGGCTAGGGTCGTTCGGAGCATATGTGGTGAAGGCCCGGCTGTCGGTGAAATGGCCGCTGATCGTGTTGCCCTGAATCGTCACATCCGCGACCTGGCCGCGGTTGACGTCGTTGACAAAATCGGAAAAGGCGAGGGTCGACTGCGGCCCGCGGTTGGAGGACGTCTGGAACAGGTTGAAAAGCGCGACGAGAAGCAGCCCGATTACGATCCAAAGGGCGAGATTCTTGCCGAAGTTATTCACGTCAACGCCTTTCCATGCCGAGCCAGCCAGCACGCACCGACCAACCTACGCCAATCGAGCCCGGCCCGCGACCATTTTTGACCAGTCAAGACATAAGACGCGCGCCCGCTTAAACAACTGCAAAGCTTGCATGGGACAAAGAATTGACGGGGCTAAAAAAGAGGCTCGGCAGCAAGATCCCTCCGTCGCGGCGGTACCCGAGAGAAGGAACGGCGGCGAGCCCCTTTTCGTCCCGAAATGCCGGCAGAATCGGATGGATCAGCGCGGGCAAGGGGTGGTGGCGCGCCGTGGCCCATTGCCGGTGAAGCTCGACGACCCCGTCGTGGCCGAGATAGCCCAGAGTCAGCACGCCGGCGCCGGGGCCCGAGGCAACCGCGAAGCGGCGATCCCATAAGACAGCCGCACCCGGCCCGACCCGCACCGGCCCGGCGGCGGCGGCGAGCTCGCGCAGCACGAGAACGCGCTCGCGCCAGGCGACAAACCAGCCGCCGCCGAGGGCGTATCCGCCGCGCGCCGCGCCGCCCAGCACCCGCAGCATGCGCGCGACGGCCGGGCGCCGCGGCGGATACGAGCCGCCGCCAAGCGCAAAGACGAGGATGGACAGCGCCCGCTCGGCAATATCCGGCGGCGCCGACAACAGCACGGCGGGATCGAGCACCGCGAACCCGGCCGGGTGCACCGACACGGCGCGTGCGAGCAGCGCGTCGCGGTCCCGCTCGCGCAGCGCCCGCTCGCGGCCCAGCCCGCGGATGTCGTCGGCGATCCTATCGCGATCGGCTTCTGCTGCGTGCTCGCGCAGGCGCGTCCGGGCGAAGGCTGGGTTGCGGTTGCTCGGATCGGCAATGAAGGGCTGGCTCTCGGCGCCGAGCGTCGCCAGCAGGCGTGTCTTCGGGATATCGAGCAGCGGGCGCAGGATGCGGCAGCCGTCGAGCTCGCGAATTGCCGGCATTCCCGCCAAGCCGTCGGAGCCGCTGCGCGCGTCCCGGCGCAGCAGATGGGTCTCGACCTGGTCGTCGCGGTGATGCGCGGTCAGGAGATGCAGACATCCCTGGGCGCGGCACCATTCTCCGAGCAGCCGATAGCGGGCCGCCCGCGCCGCTTCCTGGATACCGGTTTGGGGCTTTTCCCCTTCCCAGACGAGGATCTGGTGGCAGATCGACCGGGCCGCCAACCAACCCGCCACGCGGCTCGTCTCGGCTTCGCTTTCCGGCCGCAGGCGGTGGTCGACGCAGAGGGCGCGGATTCCGCCGCCGCGCTGCCGCGCCCATTTGTCGGCGAGGATGGCGAGTGCCAAGCTGTCGGGTCCGCCCGACACGGCGACCGCGACGAAGGGCGCGATTTCGAACGAAGCGAGACGGTCGAGCCGGGCAGCGAACTCGGCAAGGCCCAGGGGCAGCGCCGGCAGCGAGGGGCTCAGCACCCGAGCTTCTTCTTCTCCTGTGTCGACCGATCCTTAATGGCGCTCCCGGGATGTGGGAAATCGCGGTCGAGCTGCATCAGCGCAATGCAGGCATTGTGCTTCTGATTGGCGCGGTCGAGCGACATGCCGAGCTTTAGCAGACCGTCGGCTGCTTTCGGCCCCCTCGGGTAGCGTCTGTAGCCATCGGCAAAAGCGGCGGCGGCCTCGCTGTATTTGCCGCGCGCGTAAAAGCTTTCGCCGAGCCAATACTGGGCGTTGCCGGCGAGCGGATCGCCCGGATGCTGCTGGATAAAGCTGCGCAGCGCCTCCTCGGCCGCCGGATAGTCGGCCTTGCGCAACAGCCCGAAGGCGGAATTGTACTGCGCCGAGGCCGATCCTGACGGCATTGCGTCCGATCCGGGCGGGCGCAACGCATCGCCGGCGCTGGCGATCTGCGGCGGCGTCCGCCGCGCCGGCCCCGGGTAGGGTGTCTCGGTTCCGGGTTGAGGCGCGGGCGCCTCACCGGGTGGGCTCAGCGTCCCGTATGTCCCATAGCCCGGCGGTGGTGGTGGCGGCGGAGGTGGGCGGCCATACGGGGTCAGCGCCGCCGGCTCGGCGGCAGCCGGGCGCGGCGGGGAGACCGCAGCGGCATCCTGGCCTTGGCCGAGCCGCACGTCGATGTCGCTGTTGACCTGTTCGAGGCGCTGGCGCATCTGCTGGACTTGGTTGGTTTCGTCCTCGACCCGGCCGGTCAGATCGCGCATCTGCTGTTCGAGCCGATCCATTCGCACCTGCAAATCGACCGCGGTGCCGCCGCCGCTCTCGGCGCCGGGCGGGGCTTCGCCGCCGGTGCCGCGATAGACCTGCCGCTGCAGCATGCTGAGGTCGCGCTCCAGCCGGTCGAGGCGTTCCGGGGTCGAGGCGTCCTGCGCTCGCACCGCCGGGGCCGCCACCGCCATCGACAGCAGCACGAGCACCGCGGTTGCGCGGGCTTGCGGTAGGAACGAGCGCCGAATCATCATCGGAGCCTCTTGGAATGCGCGTGACAGCGGGGGGTCGGCTGAACGCACTAAGCGCGGGCGACGCGGACCATCAGTTGACGCGGTCCTAGGGCTGGTTTTGGGCAAAAAAAGGGCGCCCACAACGATTAACCCCGCCGACGCGGCACTGCGCTGTCGATCATCACCGTTTGGCCGAGGTGCGGTTGCGGCGCATGCGGGATCGTTGCGGTCAAAATGGCTCTGTCGAAAGCGGCGAGCGAGCTCAGTTGACGGTGGTGATGGCGACGCGGTTCTGGGCCCACGCCTCCTCGTTCGATCCCGGGACCACCGGGCGATCCTTGCCGTAGCTGATCGTCGAAACGCGCGTGGACGGTATTCCAGCCGCCGCCAACACCTGTTTTGCCGCGTTGGCGCGCCGCTCCCCGAGCGCCAGATTGTACTCGCGCGTGCCCCGCTCGTCGGCATGGCCTTCGATCGTGACGGTGACGTTGGGATAATGCTGCAGCCATTGGGCCTGCCGCTGCAGGATCTGCTGGGCTTCCGGAGTGATGTCGGACCGGTCGAACTCGAAGAAGACGCGGTCGCCCGCATTCTGCGCCAGATCCTGCTGCGAGCCCGGCACCGCCGCACCCATGCCGACGCCACCGGGGCCGCCCGGTCCACCGGCAGCGGGCGGGGGAGGCGGCGTCTCGGGCGTGCTGCTGCAAGCGGCGAGCAGCAGCACCAATCCCCCCAGCGCCGTTGTCGAGCCAATCAATTTCATGCGCATGTTGTCGAACCCCCCCTTGCTACGGCGCAGACAATGGCGCCGATGCTGCTCAGCGCAACAATGGAGACCAGGCCGGATCGGACGCTGCCCCCGGCGTAGGCACGTCACGTTGATTGTACCCGGTCAAGTCGATCGTTTGCAGGTGCGGCGAACCGCCATAGCCGCGCGAATCGGACGGCCCTTGCGAAAAATACATCAGCACCCGGCCGTTGGGGGCCCAGGTCGGCCCCTCGACCAAAAAACCTTGGGTCAGCAGCCGTTCGCCCGAGCCGTCGGGCCGCATCACCCCGATCGAGAACGAGCCGCCGCTGATCTTGGTAAAAGCGATCAGGTCGCCGCGCGGCGACCATACCGGGGTGCCGTATTTGCCCGACCCAAAACTGATCCGATGGGCGCCGCCGCCGCCCGCGCTCATCACGTAAAGCTGCTGCGAACCGCCGCGGTCGGAGTTGAAGACGATCTGGCCGCCATCCGGCGAGTAGCACGGCGAGGTGTCGATCGCGGTATCGTCGGTCAGGCGGTTGGCACTGTGGGTACGCAGATCGTAAGAATAAATGTTGCTGGCGCCGTTGATCGCGCGGCTCAAGACGACCCGGTTGCCGTCGGGCGAAAACCGTGGCGCAAAGGTCATGCCTGGAAAGTCGCCGATCGCCTCCTGCTGCCCGGTATCGATGTTGAGCAGGTAGACACGCGGCTGCTTGCCGGCAAAGGACAGATAGGTGATCTCCTGCGCCGTCGGCGAAAAGCGCGGGGTCAGCACCAGCGCGCGGCCGTCGGTCAGGTAATGGTTGTTGGCACCGTCCTGGTCCATGATCGCGAGGCGCTTGGTGCGGCTCTGGGCCGGTCCCGATTCGGCGACATAGACGATGCGGGTGTCGAAATAACCCTCCTCGCCGGTGATCCGCTTGTAGATTTCGTCGGCGATGATATGCGCGATGCGCCGCCAGTTCTGGCGCGTCGTGGTATAGCCGAAGCCGGCCAACTGCTGCTCGGCGAGCACGTCCCACAGCCGGAACTGAACCCCGAGCCGGCCGTCCGCCTGGGTCTGCACCGTGCCCGTCACCAGCGCCTGGGCATTGATCTGGCGCCAGTCGCCGAAGCGGGGCGCGCTGCTGTCGGTCGCCGAGACGTTCTGGATGAAGCTGCGCGGATCGAGCGGCCGAAACAGGCCCGAACGTTCGAGATCGGCCGAGACGACGCGGGCGATGTCGCTGCCGGCCTGCGATTCCTCGCCGCCGCCGGCAAAGGCGGGGATCGCGATCGGCATTGGCTGCACCTGGCCGCTGGTGATGTCGATGCGCAACTCGGCGCGCGCCGCCGCCCACGGCCACAACAACACCGCCAGCAGCGCAAACACCCCGGGCAAAACGAGGCGGCTCTTGGTCATAAAACATCCTTTGGGCTGAAGTCGACGACCATGTCCTTCCAGATTTCGTATTTGTCCGGAGGCAGACGCAGCGGTCGGCAGAGCGGGTTGAAAAAGGCCCGCCGGGCACTTTCCGCGGCGGCGCGGAAGAACGGGTCGCCGGCGGTGCGCGACTGGTCGACAATCGTCGCCTGCTGGACGGTGCCGTCGGGCAGCACGACGACGCGGATCTCGACGACCAGATCCTTGGCGTCGCGGGCGCCCGCCGGGATGTTCCAGCAGCGCGAAATCTGCTCGCGGATCATGTCGACTTCGCTGGCGCTGAGCTGGCTGCCGAGCGGCGCGCGGGGTTGCGAGGAAGCCCGGCCCGAGGCGAGGTGCGTCGCTTGCGGCGGGGCGTCGGGCGAAGGTGGCGTGTCCTGCGCCGCAAGGTTCTTCAATAGCGCGTCGAATTGACCCGGGTTGTACTTCTTGGCTTCGGCCTTGGCCTCGTTGCGCGCGATTTGCTGGGGCCGATCGGGAGGCGGCTTTGGCGCCGCGGCTGCGACAGCCGGTTTGGGCGGCGGCGCAGGCGGCAGCGGCTTGGGTTGGGGCACTGGCGGCGGAGGCGGCAGCTCCGCCTGCTTCGGCTGCTCGACGGGCGGCGTCGAGGGTGAGGGCGGCGCCGGCTTTGGCGCGGGCGGCGCCGGTGCGGGCGGCGCGGGCGGCGCTTCGGCGGCCGAAGGTGGCGGCGCCGGTTTGGGCGGCGTCGGCTCGGGCGCGGGCTTGGGCGCCGGCGGACCGGGCAGCGGCGGCTCGGGTGTCGCCTCGCGTTCCGGCATGTTCGGATTGGGATGCGTCGCTCGGGTTTCCGGCCCCATCGTCACCAGCTGAACCGCGATCGGCATTTCCGCAGGCGTCGGAGGGTGAAACAAGGACGGCAACCCGAAAATCAACAACGCCGCGAGCAGCAGGTGCAGGGCCGCCGAGAGGACAAGGCCGCGCCGCCCGACGCCGTCGGGCATCGGTTCGGGGAGCTCGATTTCCGGCTCTGGGGCCGGATGTGCGGCGGCTACACTCATCCTCGCGCGACCGGGCGATATTCGCTAGCGCTTGACCGGCGGCGCCGCGCGCGCGGCAGGCGCCGGGTTGGCCGCGGCCGTAGCCGGCACGCCTCTTGGCGTTTCGGCGATCAGCGACACTTTTTGGAAGCCGGCGGCGCTGATCAGGCTCATGACCTCGAGCACGCGGCCGTAATCGATCGCCTTGTCGGCCCTGACATAGACGAGCGCCTCGGGGTTGGCGCCGGTGATCGCCTGCAGCCGCGGCACCAGCGCATCGGTCGGGACGTCGGTGTCCTGGATGAAGATGTGGCCCTCGTTGTTGATCGAGATGACGAGCGGCTCCTTCGGATCGGTGATCGGCGGCGCCTGGGTTTGCGGCAGATCGACCGGCACGCCGACGGTCAAGAGCGGGGCGGCGACCATAAAGACGACGAGCAGCACCAGCATGACGTCGACGAGCGGCGTCACGTTGATCTCGGCCATCGGCCGGTAGCGACCGCGCAGACGGCCGTTGCCGCCGAGGCCATTGGCGCCGAGGCTCGATGCCGCCACGGCTCAGGGCCTCTCGTCGAGCTGGCGCGACAGGATCGCGCTGAATTCTGAGGAAAACGCCTCGAGCCGCCCGGCATAACGCCCGAAATCGGTCGCGAGCTTGTTGTAGGCGACGACTGCCGGAATCGCGGCGACGAGGCCCAGTGCGGTCGCGAACAACGATTCGGCGATACCGGGGGCGACGACGGCGAGGCTGGTGTTTTTCGAGGCGGCGATCGACTGGAAGCTGTCCATGATCCCCCAGACGGTGCCGAACAGCCCGACAAAGGGTGCGGTCGCCCCGACCGTCGCGAGAAACGCCATGAACCGCTCGACCCGCTCCATTTCGCGGCCGACCGTCACGTTCATAACCCGTTCGATGCGCTGCTGCAGGCTCGCCCGCATGATCGCGGTGCCGAGCAGGCCCTTGGCGGCGCTGCGCCGCCATTCGCGCATCGCCGCCGAAAACACCGCGGTCATCGGATCGGGCGGGCGCTGGCCGACGCGCTCGTAGAGGTCGTCGAGCGAGCCGCCTGACCAGAAGCTCTCCTCGAAATTCGCGGCCGCATGGCGCAGCCGGCGCAGCCGAACCACCTTGTCGAAGATGACCGCCCACGACCAGAACGATGCCAGCAGCAAGATCAGCATGACGATTTTGACGATGGCATCCGATTGCAAAAACAGAGCAACGATCGACAAGTCGTGGGGAACCGTGCCGGCGAGCGGCAAAGTTTCGACGGCGGAAGGCGGCATTCTTTGAACCTTTTATGGCGTCTTTTGGACGATGGTCGGCGGTACGGGGGCGGGTGTCACGGCACCTCCTC
>DATKHX010000475.1:0-3588 GCA_035510075.1 Allostellaceae bacterium | reverse complement strand
CCGAGCACCGCGACGAGGCGGTGCAGCGCCTCGGCGGTGATTGCGTTGTTATGCACCATGGCGACGCGGATATAGTCGGTGCCGGGATTGCTGCCGTCGGCCTGGTCGCGGGCGAGATAGCGGCCGGGCACCACGCGCAAGCCGGCTTCGCGCCAAAGTTTCAGCGCCGCCGCTTCGCTGCCGCCTTGCGCCGCAACGTCGAGCCAGAGAAAAAATCCGCCAGCCGGGCGTTCATAGCCGTAGCGGTCGCCGATGATCTGGTCGGCGAGATCGAATTTCTCGCGATAGAGGCGCCGGTTCTCCTCGACGTGTTTCTCGTCGTTATAGGCGGCGATGGCGACGTGCTGCATCGGCGTCGGCACCATGGGGGCGGCGACATTGCGCAATTCGAGATAGGCCTGCATGAACGAGCGGTCGCCGGCGGCGAAGCCGATGCGCAGCCCCGGCAGGCTCGAGCGCTTCGACAGCGAATGGAACACCGCGACATTGGCGAAATCGGCACCCGCCGCTTCGAGCATGCCGGCGGGCGGCGCATCGCTGTAGATCTCGCAATAGCATTCGTCGGAAAAAATCAGAAAACCGAAACGGCGCGCCAGCGCGGTCAGCCGCAACAGGTAATCGCGGTCGGCGACGGCGCCCTGCGGATTGGCCGGCGAGGCGATGTAGAACGCCACCGTGCGCGCCAGGAGCGCGTCGTCGAGCGCATCGAGGTCGGGCAGGAAGCCGGTCGCGCGCGTGGTCGGCAGATAGACCGGCTCGCAATCGGCGCCGATCGCGCCGGCGGCGTAGGCGGCATAAAACGGATTGGGAATGAGCACGGCCGGCGGGCTCGCGCGCGGCGTCACCCAGTTCTTGGCGGCGAGCGCGGCGAGGAAAAGCCCCTCGCGGGTGCCGTTGAGCACCAGCACTTCGCTCGCCGGATCGACCGGGCGTTCGAGTGTGTAGCGGCGGCCGAGCCAGCCTGCGACCGCGACGCCGAACTCGTCGAGCCCCTTGTTGGCCGGATAGCGGCCGAACTCGTTGACGTGCGCGGCGATGACCGGGCCGACGAACGGCGGGATCGGATGCTGCGGCTCGCCGACCGCCAGGCTGATCGCGGACTGGCCCGGCGGAAAACGGTCGATCAATTCGCGCAGCCGCACGAACGGCGAGCGCGAGCCGGTGGCGCGCGAGGCTTTCGCGCTGATTTGCGGAGGGGGAGTGTCGCCGGTCATACGATACATCATCACAGCGGGGCCACCCGCAGCAGCGCCCGCATAGCATAGGAGCCCCGAGGTTAAGGCGCGATTAACCATCGGAACCGCCTCCCCTGCAGGGGGAGGCCGCCGCGCGCAGCGCGGCAGGTGGGGCTGTGCAAATGACACGAAAGCCTCGGGGGATCGCACGACCCCACCCCGACCGCCTGCGGCGGACGACCCTCCCCCTGCAGGGGAGGGTGAAAAGCGATCTCGTACTCACAACGCGATCCGCGTCGGAGCTGCGTGTCGGGCGAGGCGCGAATTGGCAAAGTCCGCTTCGCTATCCACCACTCGCCACTTGCTTTTGTCTTCCCTCAAATAAAAAGGGGAGGCAGAACGCCGACAGACGCAGGTCACCAACCGCCGCGCTTGCGCACGGCGCGCGCCCGTTCGGAGCGCGCACGCCTGTCGGCGTTCCACCGCGGCTCTCACCTAAGGGAATATCTCATCCCAAAGGCTCGGCTTCAGGCCAGGCTTCCTAGGACGCGGTCTGCGCGGGCGTTACCCGGCTTCGCCTGTCCCAGTCCAGGGATGCACCTCCCACCCCGGTCGTAATGCCGGGAGACATGATGCCCAAGCCGCCCGGGAGCGGACTGCAAATCCGCCCGCGAGCACCGCACCCGCTCCACCTTTCGGCTTGCCTCCGGAAGGCGTCCTTCGAGAGAGCGGGATGGTTTAAGTGCTAGTGCACGAAGGTGACGCGTCAAGGGCGCGAGCAAACAGTGATTCCTGCGAAGCCCTTAAACTCTTGAAGCAATGACGATTATGCCAAAGCGGCGAAGCCTGCATTTGGTCGGGCTACAATCCCAATTTTGCCCCTGGCGTGTTTCATTGCGAGAAAAGATTCGCTGAAATGGCCCAACACTTTGAAATGGCGCAACAAAAGTGCGTGCAAAGATTCGCAGTTTTTGATCGATCGGCGGTCGGCCCGCTCAGCCCCGAACGTAACCCCCGGATTTCACTTCGTTCAATCCGGACTAAGTTCGCTTGCTGTCCGATCTTGTCGAGAAAGGTTCGGTCGTGCCGCCTCCGATCCCCGTCATCTTGGCCGCATATGACCCCGATTGGCCTCGGTTGGCGGCTGCTCACAGTCGTCGCTTGCAAGCAGCACTCGGCTCGGCGCTGGTTATTGTCCATCACATCGGCTCCACGTCGGTTCCGGGGTTGGCCGCCAAGCCGATCATCGATCTGATGCCAGTGGTGAGCGATTTGGCCGAGCTTGATCGGTTGCGAGGCCGTGTTGAGGCGCTCGGGTATGGCTGGCACGGCGAGTTGGGCATGGCGGGAAGACGATATTGCACCCTTGACGATCAAGCAGGCGTACGCGCGGTGCAGCTTCATGTCTTCCAAGCGAACTCACCGCACATTGAGCGTCACATCGCATTGCGAGACTATCTGCGGGTGCATCCCGAAATCGCCCGCACCTACGAGAACGAAAAGCGCAGGGCGCAAAGCCTCTATCCCGATGATTCGCACCGCTATGCCGATGAAAAGGCAGCTTGGATTCGTGACGCCGAAGTCAAAGCGCTGAATTGGTATGCGCAACAGCGCTCCGGCTTGATTTCAAACTGAGATACTAACTCTGCCCGTCATTGCGAGCGAAGCGAAGCAATCCAGCCGGTGAGCGAGAAACCTGGATTGCTTCGTCGCTTCGCTCCTCGCAATGACGTCCACAAAATAAAAAAGGCCCCGGCTCACGCCAGGGCCTCTCGACGATCAGGACGATGCTGGATTCCGTCCCGACCGTAACGCTCGCTCCGTCCCTCACCCGCTCACTGCGTTCGCGGCCTCTCCCGCAAGGGGAGAGGGGAAGCGTTACTGCACCGTCTCCCCGTGCAGAGCGAGATCGAGGCCGTCGCGCTCGACTTCTTCGCTGACGCGCAAGCCGATCACCAGGTCGACGAGCTTGAGAATGATCAAGGTCACGACCACGTCGTAGACGAACACGGTGCCGACGCCGATGCATTGATTGAGCACCTGGCCGGCATTGCCTTCGATCAGTCCCGAGGTGCCGCCATAGGCGGCGACGGCGAAGACGCCGGTCAGGATGGCGCCTGACGCGCCGCCGACCGCATGGACGCCGAAGGCATCGAGGGCGTCGTCGTAGCCGAACATGTGCTTGAGCCCGGTGCAGCCCCAGTAGCAGATGACGCCGGCGGCGACGCCGATGACGAAGGCGCCCATCGGGCCGACGAAGCCCGAGGCCGGCGTGATCGCGACGAGGCCCGCCACCGCGCCCGAGCAGATGCCGATCACCGTCGGCTTGCCGCGCATCATCCACTCGACCAGCATCCAGGTGAAGCCGGCCGTTGCCGTCGCGACATGCGTGACCAGCATCGCCATGCCGGCC
>DATKHX010000474.1:0-9772 GCA_035510075.1 Allostellaceae bacterium | reverse complement strand
CTATGAACTCGCCCCCGACCATGTCCGCGTCAACGCGGTCTGCCCGGGCCCGACGGCGACCGCCTTTGGCGGTGCGATGCCGACCGAGGAGAGCAAGGCGGCGCGGGCGCAGAAAATCCCGCTCGGCCGGATGTGCGAACCCGAGGACATCGCCGACCCGATCCTGTTCCTGGCGGGCGACTCTGCGCGCATGATCACCGGCGTGGCGCTGACCGTGGACGGTGGTGTCTTGATCAAGAACGACACGCCGTATGAAGAATACTTTCGCCCGCGGTAGGAATGACCGAACTGGGCCTACTCGAGCTGGGCAGCACTATTAAAGATTTCACCAGATCAATGCGACTCAGCTTTGTCGTCCCGACGCAGGTCGGGATCCTTTTTGGGCGCGGGTACCGACGTTCGCCGGTATGACACCGGGATCTTGGCGCGCCCTCTGACCATACTGGCGGATATCCTGCCACTGCCGAGGCTGAGGGGCGCGAAGTGGGTAACGACCCCGGCAGGGGCGTTGACGGCGCTGATCCTGGCGAGCTTCGCGGCGCGGTTGTTGTTCGCCGCATCGCTCGGCCTCGGGGTCGACGAGAGCTACATGGTCGCCGCCGGGCGCGGATTGCAGCTCAGCTATTTCGACCATCCGCCGATCGCGTGGTGGCTGGCGTGGGGGGCGGCGCATTTGGCCGGCAACGACAGCGCGATCGTCGTGCGGCTGCCGTTCATTGTGCTGTTCGCGCTCTCAACGGTGCTGATGTACCGGCTGACGGCGGCGCTCTTCGACCGGCGGGCGGGGCTGTGGGCCGCTGCCGTACTGAATGCAGCACCAGTGCTCGGCGTGACTTCGGCGAGCTGGGTGCTGCCGGACGGCCCGCTGATTGCGGCGCTGCTCGGTGCCGCCGCCTGCTTGGTCCGCGCGTTGCCGGCGCAGGGCCGCGCCGCCTGGGGCTGGTGGATCGCGAGCGGGGCGTGCGCGGGGCTGGCGCTCTCCTCGAAATATTCGGCGGCACTGACGATCGCGGGGGCACTCCTGTATTTGTCGACCGAGCCCGCGAGCCGCCGTTGGCTGGCGCGGCCCCACCCTTATGCGGCGGGCATCGCGGCTCTGATCCTGTTCCTGCCGGCGCTGATCTGGAACGCGCAGCACGGCTGGGTCTCGTTTCTGTTTCAGGGCGGGCGCGCCGGCGGCCATTTTTATCCGCTCGGGCCGTTGGCGGCGCTCGGCGGGGCCGCCGTCTTTTTTCTGCCGTGGGTCTGGCTGCCGCTGATGCTGTGCGGCGTCGGGGCCTTGCGCCGCGGGCCGACCGATCGCGGACGCTGGCTGCTGGTGTGCCTGGCGGCGCCCCCGATCCTGGTGTTCACATTGGTTTCGCTGTGGAGCCGCGTCCTGTTCCACTGGGCCGCACCCGGCTATCTGATGCTGGTGCCGCTGCTCGGCGACGCGATCGCCCGCCGTTGGCCGGGCAGCCGCTGGATTGGCCGGTTGGGCATCGCGACCGGGATCCTTGTCACCCTCGGGACGGCCTTCGTGGCGAGCGAGGTGCGTTTCGACTGGCTGGCCGACGCGTTCCCGGCTTTGCATTCGGCCCCTGATCCGGCCATGGCCGCGGTCGATTGGACCTCGCTGCGCGGCGAGCTTGCGCGCCGGGGCCTGCTCGACCGTCCGGGTCTCGTGGTCGCGGCGACGCGCTGGCTCGACGCCGGCAAAATCGACTATGCTCTGGGCGGGCGGATGCGCGTGCTCTGCTTCGGCCCTGACCCGCGCGAATACGGAATCATCTCGCCCGTCGCCGATTATGCCGGGTCGGACGTGCTGATCATTGCACCACGAGTGTCGCCGGCAGAAATCGCCGCTCGCTTCGGCAAGCTGTTCGCGCGGGTTGAAGCGCTGCCGCCGGCGACGGTGCTCCATGCCGGCCGCCCGGCGCTGAGCTTGCCGCTCTATCTCGGCCATCGGTTTCGCCCGGTCAGTGCCGGTACTGCGGGTAGCCCTTGAAGCCGCAGGCGAGATAAACGCCGTAGACGCGTGTTTCTCCCGGTCCGGCCGCGATTGCGATCGGCGTCAACGGATCGAGCGCAGCAAAGCTCGGCCGCATTTCGTCGGGGAGATTGGGGACGCCGGATATCAGCAGGAAGTTATCCCCAATGCGTTTTCGCATGTCGTTGGTCAGGTCCCATTGGTCTTTGACTCGGGCCATAAGGTCCCATTTGACGGCGTCGAAGGGATGGGGGTGAACGTAGTAGACGAGTGCTGCGACCAATTCCCGGTCGTCGGCGAAGAGGGTGAACCCCGGATGACGGGCGAGCTCGGTGCTGACCTCTACCCCGAGCTGGCGCCAGCCGCGCAGCCGGTGCAGCGGGTCGTATCGCCCCGGCAGTTGGACGCCGAGGGCGCTCAAGGTCTGATAGCCGGTGAACAGCACGACGGCAGACGCGAGATTGAGGGCGATTGAAAAGGCAACCGCGGCGCGCCATCCTTGCTGCAAGGCCCACGCGACGACCAACACCGTCGCCGAGACGTAAGCGGGAGCGGCCCAATTGGCTTCGGCGCGGGACAACAGGCTGACGACCAGCAACATCCCCAGCGTCGGCAAGGCAAAAACGGCGAGCAGGCGGGCGCGCGGCTCGGCCAATACCCGCGGCTGGAGTGCAAGCGCGATCAAGGCGGCGAAAAACAACGGGCCGAAGACGCCGAATTGCGAGCCGAAAAATTCGAGGAGTTGGATCGGGTGGAAATGGAACCCGCCGAGCTCGGCGTTGTCGCGGATGTGCAGATAGCTGACGAAGCCGTTGCCCCAGTTCCACCACAGGTTCGGCGAATAGATGATCAAAGCAATACCGAGCGCCGCGAGCAGGCCCGCCAGATGCCGTCGTTCGGAGCGGACGAACAGAATAAAACCGAGCGCCGACAGCATCCAATAGGTCATCGCGTATTTGGCGAGCAGGCCGAACCCGGCTGCGATGCCGGCGGCGATCCACCACCGCCAGCGATCTTCTTCCCGAGCCCGGATGAAGGCGTAAAGCGCTGCCGCCCAGCACAGCACCAAGGGGGCGTCGGTCGATATGACAAAGGAGGACACCGAAGCGCCGGGCAGGGCCGCGTAGCCAACCGCCGACCAGAACCCGATGCGGGGCTCGTAAACCCTTGCGCCGATCGCATAGAGCAAGATCGCGGTGCTGGCATGGAGGAACGGTGCGCTCAGCCGGATCGCGAATTCGCTGTCGCCGAACAGCCCGGTCGTCACTGCGATCAACCAGGCGACGAGCGGCGGCTTCGAGTAATATCCGAAGGCGAGGCGCTTTGCCCAAAACCAGTATTGCGCCTCGTCGGGATAAAGATCGGCCGGCTGCACCGCGAGCCACACCACTCGCACCGCCGTGATCGCCGCGATGCAAGCCAGCATCGCCGCCGGATAAGAGCGGGCGATCGACAACCACCGACGCGGCTCCACCACGACCGGGGCGGGTCCCGGTTTCCCCTCTCTCCTTGCAGACAGGGAGGTGGCCGCGATGTGGGACTGGTACATGCCCTTGAGCCTGACCGGACACCTCTTCGGCATTTTTAGCGGTTGTTCTTTTCGCCGGGACGGGGAGAGGGCAGCGAAGCTCGCAGGCGCCGTTAGGCGGCTCTGGCAGCGGGGGCTCGGGAGCTCGCGTCGCGGGCGGTGCTGCGGATCAATTCTGCACCGCGCTCGGCGATCATGATCGTCGGCGCGTTGGTGTTGGTCGAGGTCACGGTCGGCATGACCGAGGCGTCGACGACGCGCAGGCGCTCGAGCCCATGGACGCGCAGCTGGTCGTCGACCACCGCCATCTGGTCGCTGCCCATCTTGCATGTGCAGGTCGCGTGGTAGACGGTCGAGCCCTTCTGCCGTGCATAGTCGAGCAATTCGTCATCGGTCTCGACTTGGGCGCCAGGCAGAATTTCGGGGCCGCAATACTCGGCTAGCGCCGGGGCGGCGAAGAGGCGGCGGACAAAGCGCAGGCCGCCGACAATGGCACGGCGATCGGCGTCCTCGGAGAGATAGCGCGGGTTGATTGCCGGTGCTTCCGCCGGGTTTGGCGACTTCGCCTCGATGTAGCCGCGCGACAAGGGCCGCATCTGCCAGGCGCCGGCGGTGATGCCCGGAAAATCGTCGAGCTCCCCGATCTGGCCGTCCTTGAAGCTGCCGGGCGCGATGCTGCACTGCACGTCGGGGGTCGCCGATTCCTCCAGCACCTTGACCGAGGCCGCGGCCAACGAGGCGCTGTAGGTCAGGATACCCTTGCCCGTGACGAGGTAGCGCAGGACTTCGCCCGCCAAGGCGACGCCGCGCGAACGCTCGTTGACGGTGGGCGTGCCCGACACCGGGTAGCTGACCCGGGCGATGTAGTGGTCCTGCATGTTGCGGCCGACGCCGGCGAGCGCGTGATGCACCGGGATGCCGATGCGGTTGAGATGCTCGGGCGCCCCGACCACCGACAATTGCAGGATGTGCGGCGAGTTGACGGCCCCGGCGGCGAGGATCACCTCGCGATCGGCGTCTACTTGCTGCAAGGTCCCGCCGCGTTCGTATTCGACGCCGGTAGCGCGCTTGCCGTCGAACAGGATGCGGCGCACCCACGCCTTGGTCACGACATCGAGGTTCGGCCGCCTCATGACCGGGCGCAGATAGGTCCGCGCGGTGCTGGCGCGGCGCCGGCCGCCGCGCGTCTGCTGGCACCAGCCGATGCTGTCGCCGGCGCCGGCGGGCAGGTCGTTCACGTCCTCGCGGTATTCGAGGCCGATTTCCTGGCCGGCCTCGATGACCGCGGCGCACAGCGGCGACCGGTCCATTTTCGAGGTAAAGAGCGGGCCGCCGCGACCACGGACCTCGCTCTCGCCGCCTTCCCAATTCTCGGCCTTTTTGAAATAGGGGAGCACGTCGTCCCAACCCCAGCCGCGATTGCCGAGCTGGGCCCAATGATCGAAATCCTCGGGCTGACCGCGGACATAGATCAGCCCATTGATCGAGCTCGAGCCACCGAGCACCCGGCCGCGCGGGTAGAGGATCGCGCGCCCGGCGGTGCCGGGGTCGGGCTCGGCGTGATAGCCCCAAGTCAGGGTCGGGTGGTCGAGCATCTTCATAAAACCGGCGGGAATGTGAATGTACGGGCTCCAATCGCGCCCGCCGGCTTCGATCAGCAGGACGCGCGCCGCGGGGTCCTCGCTGAGGCGGTTGGCAAGGACGCAGCCGGCCGAGCCGGCGCCGATGATCACGTAATCAGCCTTCATCATTCCCTCCCGCCTGATGGCCGCACCCGAGGCCGAATGTTACCTCGGGCTAAGCTATCGGCAGAGGCCGCCGACGGCAATTCTCTCCCTGTCGTGGATCAGACGCCGGTTCGGTCTGCTCCTGCCACCGTCTTCTCGTCACACCGGCCCACGGGTCCGGTCGCGGGCCGGCCCGAGGACAGGCTCCGGCCGCGGCCTACGGCTGAAATAGATCCCGACCTGCGTCGGGATGACGATGCGGGAGTTGTCGCGAATTGCCGGCTGGGCGAGACGCAGCCGGGACTGGACCGAACGCCGCCCCGCCAACCGAGGCTAAGCGCGCTCGGGTCGCGCCGAGGGAAGCCAGCTTTCTTTCATCCTGATGAGCCGGAATATCAGAACATGGTCCAGACGTAGAGAAAGAATGTGTTATTGGCGCTCGCGTTTCGCCCCATGCCGTCGATGTTTGTGGTGGCACCGTCGAATTTGGTCCAGCGCGTGTATTGCAGGCCGATGCGGAAATTCAGCCACGGCCAAAACGGCGGGCCGCCGTGGCTGAACGGCAGATAGGCAATCTCGCCGATCCAGCCGGCGCTGTTCGGGCCGCCGCTCGCCGTGCCGTATAGCGTTGCGTCAGCGGTGCCGCCAACCGAAACCCGACCGGCGGTCAAGCTCCAGGTTTTGTCGTAGATGTACGAGGCCGAGGCATTCAGCGATTGCAGCCGGTCGTTGGAATTGTCGGCGAGGCCGAGCGCCTGGCTCGCGCCGGTGTTATGGGTCTCGTGGATCCAGGCGGCGCGCACGGTGACCGTGTGCGGATCTCCGAGATACTGATATTGCGTGTCGAGGCCGATGTCGGTGAACGAGTCGGTGCCGGCCCCCGGGATGTTCAGGGGCACCACTTTTGAGGCAAGTCCGAAGGTGCCTACTTCCCAGGAGTGATTGCCGATGTTCTTTTCGGCGGCCACTCGCCAATAGGGTGCAACACCGCTGATCGGGCTCTCCCCGGTGGTGTCGACCCCAAGTGCCAACTGGGTGTGGGTCGACAACGGACGGTAGCCGCCGAACTCGAAATAGAACGTGTCGTCAAGAAAGCTGTAGGCGCTCAACCCGACGACCTGCTGCGCATAAACCTGCTCGATGAACGTGGCAGCTGTAGGTGAAGGCGCCAGGGCCGAGCTGATGTAGGGAAAGCTCCAGGCGGGAACCGTGTTCCACACGTCCTGCACTGTCGGGTTGTTGTTGGCGCTGATCCCCCAGAGCAAGGTGTGATCGCCGAATTTGACCGACCGGGCATAGCGGACATCGGTGTTGTCCCAGCCGAAGCGGTGGGCGACGCCGTCATATGTCCCTTGGATGAACGCGCCCAAATTTTCGGTGATCCTTCCACCGGTAAACAGGCTCACCTGCTGCATCGCGAAATCGTTGTTCACCCCAAATCCGGGCGCAGCCCCGCCCGGCTGGGGCGCCTGGGTATTCGTGAACGTCGGCTGCAACATGACCGCAAACGGCGGCCCTTTCCAATCGCCGCCGTCGAGCGTGTAGCCGCCGAGCTTGAACCGGCGGCCGAACGGTGTCAGCTCCAGAAAGGCAGTGTGACAGGTGGCGCAGGGTTGCCCGGTCTGGCGCGCGTATAATGGCAGCGCCACAGCAGGGCGCGGCGCCAGCGCTTCGCCAATGAGAACAACCAGCACCAGAATAGCGAGCGCCGTTGCCGGCAAGAACAGGGCGCAGCAATGCGCTGCGAACCGCGGGATGCGGCGGCGCTTTTCCGTCATGGCAAATTCCCCCGTTCCAGCCGGCAATGCACGCCGCCCAGCGAATTGCTGTTACGTCCGCTTTGCTAATTCCGACTGCCGTCTCGCTGGGGTTATCGCCCCCAGTGATCCAGCGACGCGATCATGGCGCAATGACCGCAGAGCGAATGCGGGAGGCCGGTCACCCGATCGGGCGCGCCGCCTGCATTGACTTCGCGGCTTGCCGCGCTGGCGTGAAAATCCGACAGAATCCTTCTGGGCTGACCGGCCCGTCGACCAATTTGCAGTTGTCCGGCGCCTGGAACTGCAGACACTTGCCGCATCGTTTGTCGTCTTGCGGGTGGTCCTGATAAGCAACGGCCGCCTTCGATATCTTGGGGGCTGCCGACGCCGGCTTCGTCCGCAGAGCTATCACTGCCGTGCCTATCGTGCCCACCGCACTCTGCAGCAGCAGACGCCGGGACACGGCGCAGGCGCGCCCTTCCGTCTCGTTTGACATGACCCTCCTCTCCGACCGAACTGAATAAATCGTCGTCAGACGACCCTCCTCAGTCGGTTCGGGTGCCGACTTTCGCAGTAAGACTCGCTGCCTCACCATTTATTCCACAGACCATAAGCGCGTAGCGGCGCTGCAAATCTGGCGAAAACCAGAGCGGAAACGCTATTGCGGCAGCAACGATACGATGAGCGATCGGACGGGAGTGAGTCAGTTCACGGCATTGTGATCAGGTGCGGGATGGCGACTGAGCCGTCGGCGCGCGCGGGGCGGCTCACGACAATGTGATCAGATCTCGGTAGCGATATTCGAAGCGTTGCGCCGAAGGGCATGATCCCGGCGCAATTCAACCCGGAATAAACCCCGCTGCGACGAGTCGAAGGGAGCGTTGGCAATGATCCTTGCCGGCGCCCGCCGGCAACGCGGCGGCCGTTCGTCGCCGCGCCAATACTGTTGCCGGCATCCCGTTTCGGGGAGGACAGAATGCATCACCTCAGTCGTTACGTTGCCTCAGCTGCGGCGATTGCGGCCGCGATGATTGTCGCAGCACCCGCTCGCGCCGACGATGACGGTCGGCGCGGCGAGGCCAACCGTTATGTGCAGACCAATCTCACCTCCGATCTGCCGGGCGTTGCCCCCAACACCGATCCGGTGCTGCAAAATGCGTGGGGGGTCACGTTTACCCCTGCCGCGAGCCCATTTTGGATATCGGACAACGCCACCGGCTGCTCCACGCTGTACGACGGCACGGGGGTGCCGCAACCGGCCACGCCGCTGCGGGTCAAGCTGCCGCTGCCGGGCGGGATGGTGCCGCCGACCGCGTGCATGCACAATGACCCGAAAAATCCGCTGAACCCGACGCCGGCAGTGCCGACCGGGCTCGTGTGGAACCCGACGACAATGCCGGCCACCGCCTTTCTGGTTCCGGGGACGATGCTACCGGCAACCTTCATCTGGGATACGGAAGACGGAACGATCGCGGCATGGACCGGCGGCCTTACGCCGCCCGATCAAGCGGTTCTCGCCGCCGACAACTCGCCGGGCGCGGTCTACAAGGGCCTCGTCTTTGGCGTCAATGCCAAAGGCGTCTTTCTGTTTGCGACCAACTTTCGCACCGGGACCGTCGATGTCTTCGACCACACCTATACGAAGGTCACGACCTCTGGAGGGTTTGCCGATCCGAAGATTCCCGCGGGCTTTGCCCCGTTCGGCATCCAGAACATCAACGGCGACCTGTTCGTGACCTACGCCAAGCAGAACGCGGCCAAGCATGACGACGTAGCCGGCCGGGGCAACGGCTTTGTCGACGTGTTCGACACCGACGGGAATCTGCTCCAGCGGTTTGCTTCCCGCGGGTCGCTGAATTCGCCGTGGGGCGTGGCGCGGGCGTCTTTCGCCTTCGGCAAGTTCAGCGGCGACATCCTGGTCGGCAATTTCGGCGACGGGCGGATAAACGCGTTCGACTCGGATGGAAATTTCCTCGGCACGCTGCGCGATGCGAAGGGCAAGCCGATTTCGATCGACGGGTTGTGGACCATCACGTTGGGCGGCGGCAAGAATTCGAGCTCCGACACGCTCTATTTCACCGCTGGTCCCAATGGCGAGACCGACGGTTTGTTCGGCACGATTACGCCGGTGTCCGCGCCGGAATAGCGCGGGACAAATCGGCCGCGGCGGGGAGGGGTTGGCGAACCAGCCCTCTCTGCCGCCGTCGTTTCACCCCAAGCGCCCGGCGGCGGCGATCAGCGCGGCCCGAGATCGCTCAGGGTCGGCAGATACTGCCTGGCCAATTCAGGCGACATCGGCAGGACGGCAAAGCTCCAGCCGCCGACCGGCGAGCCCAATTCCCAATTGGCGACGGCCAAAACCTGCACATAGGTCTCCACCCCCGGATCCAAGTGCAGGATGTCGTGCTGGCCGGCATAAGTCCCGAAGGCCTGCGCCGAGAGGCGATACCGCCCCGGCGGAAAATCGTGATAAAAGGCGGTGCCCTGCGCGATCTGCACGAGTGGGGCGCGATCGACATAAACCAGCGGCTGGGCAGCGTAGATGTTGCCGCCCGGCGGGTCCGCCTGGCGCAAAAACCACACCCGCGCCATGCCCGGCGCGAGCGGCGTTGCCGTCGCGGTCGGAGCCGTGGTGGTCGGAGCCGTCGTGGTCGGAGCCGTGGTGGCTGGCTGCGGAGCGCAACCCGCCAGCAGCGCTGCGATCACGACTGCGCCAGCCCAGCCCGGCATTGCCGATCGATGCGTGAGTAAACGATATAAGCCCATGCTGATCCTCTCTGGCCCCCGG
>DATKHX010000473.1:0-13006 GCA_035510075.1 Allostellaceae bacterium | reverse complement strand
GAAGCCGGCGGGCGCGACAGCAACCCGTGGATCCACATCCCGCTCGGCTACACCAAGACGTTCACCAACCCGCAGGTGAACTGGATGTTCGAGACCGAACCCGAGGAGCAGCTCAACGGCCGCACCCTCTATCAGCCGCGCGGCAAGGTCTTGGGCGGCACCAGCTCGATCAACGGCATGGTCTACATGCGCGGCACCTCGACCGACTACGACGGCTGGCGCCAGCGCGGCTGCGAGGGCTGGGACTGGGATTCGGTATTGCCGTTCTTCAAGAAAGCGGAGGACCAGGAACGCGGCCCCGACGAGTTCCACGGCAAGGGCGGGCCGTTGCACGTGTCGAACCCGGTACGCTCGCCGCTTGGCGACGCGATGGTCAAGGCATCGATCGAGGCCGGCATTCCGGCGAATGACGATTTTAACGGTTCCCGGCAGGAGGGCGTTGGCTATTACCAGACCACGACCACCAACCGGCGGCGCTGGAGCTCGGCGCGCGCCTATCTGGGCCACGCGCGCGGCCGGAGGAATCTGACGGTCGCGACCAACGCGCACGCCACCCGCATCCTGTTCGAGAACGGCCGCGCCGTCGGCGTCGAGTACCACACGCCCGAGGGGCGCAAGATCGCGCGGGCGCGAGCCGAAATCGTCGTTTCCGGCGGCGTCTATGGCTCGCCCCAATTGCTCCAGCTGTCCGGGCTCGGTCCGACCGATTTATTGACCGGGTTCGGCATTCCGGTGGTGCGTGACATGCCGGGGGTCGGCAAGCATCTGCACGACCATTTCAACACCTATTTGGTGTTCCGCTGTACCCAGAAGATCACCGTCAACGACATGGCGATGAGCGGGGCGCTTAAGCTCAAGGCCGCGATGCAATATGCGGTCAGCCGCTCGGGTCATCTGTCGAATGCCGGGATCTACGCGGGCGCCCTCGTTCGTACCGATCCGCGTCTCGAGCAGCCCGATCTGCAGATCAACATGTCGGGGTGGAGCGCGATCGAACGGCTGCGCACCGGGATCAAGCCGCACCCGTTTTCGGCTTTTACCTTCAGCCCGGTGCATTTGCGCCCGGATGGGCGCGGCACCGTGCAGATCAAGAGCCCGGACCCGCTGGCGCCGCCGGCGATCCGGTTCAATTTCCTCGCGAGCGACGCCGATTTCCAGGCGCTGATTTATGGCATGCGGCTCTCCCGCAAGATCGCCGCTCAGCCGGCGCTGAGGCCGTTTGTAGCCGAGGAAGTGCTGCCCGGGCCGCAGGTCGAGAGCGACGAGCAGATGATCGAGGAGATCCGCGTGCGCGGCGTCTCCAACCTGCACCCGGTCGGGACCTGCCGGATGGGCCGCGAGGTCGATGCCGTCGTCGATCCACGGCTTCGGGTCCATGGCGTCCAGGGGTTGCGCGTCGCCGACGCCTCGATCATGCCGCAGGTGCCGGGCGGCAACACCAACGCACCCTCGATCATGATCGGCGAGAAATGCGCCGCCATGGTCCTCGAAGACGCCCGCGCGGCTTAGTCGGGGGGCAAGCCAGCCGGCAGTACCGCGCCGGGCGCCACGCCGTCGATACGGATCGATCCCGGTATTAATGGGTGGGACGAGCCCCCGCGCTGCTGGAGCCTGGCGTAAACCGGGACCCCTTGGCCCAATCCGGTTCGCGCACGATCCAGCAACGGGAGAGAAAATCCTCGCGCGCCTTGATTGAAGACGAGCGGGCGAAAAGACCGCCCTAAATGCAACGCCAGAGGCGACACGAGGCCGAGAAGATCCTGTTCCAGAGGCCCCTCGATGCGCGGAGACGCAAAATTATGAAACGGTTGGGCCCACGGATCGGCGGGGCAGTGGTTCGGAGGATGTTGTCCTTTGCCGTCGTCGGGTTCGGGGTCTTGCTCGGCGGTTGCGGCGACGACGGCATCATCGCCCGGCTTTTGCTGAAGCCGGGCCATATCATCGTCGAGCGCCGCCCCGATACGGCTTACGAAAAATTGTTTCCATATTACGTAGAACTTTGCGCCGGCAGCCAATTTCACTCGAAACTGACGGGTGAGGGCGGAATCGCCGGCCACGCGGTCATGTATCTCAAGGGCGCCTGCAAAGACGACGACGCCGCGTACCCGCAGCTGCGGCGTTGCCGGGCGCCAGCGACCACCCTTGACGACCCCGAGCACGGAGCCGGGATCAGCGTCAATCGCTGGTTCAAGAGCGTCAACTGGGTGGCGATCCCTGGCTACCACCTGTTCTTCGACGGCAACCTCAAACCCGGCGAGCGCCTCACCCGCGCCCAGTTCGAGGCGGTTGAGCAGGATGTAATTGCCAGGGGCGTCTACAAAGGCATCACCCTCCACCGTTACCCTGGCGCCAGCTCCGACACGGATCTCCGAGACTTCCTCAAGCGGGACGGCATCGGCACCGATCTCGCGCTGCAATTCGCAAGGTCGGTTTTTTGCGCCCGGCTACCGGTGACCGAAGGCATGTTGAACCAGATAATTGCCTTCCTGAACGACAAGAACCGCGAGTATGCCGAGGGCGAGGCGGACTACAATTGGAGCGTGTGGGCCGACAACTGCATGCATACCCTGCGGAACGCCTTGGCTGCCGCCAACATCTGGTCGCCGCTGTCAGTGCGAGCGATAAAATTCCGTCAAATATTCAACCTCGCGATACCCGCTAACGAATTCGTCAACCTGGCCGAACTGATGACTGGAGGAGACCTCGACGATTACCGTGAGATCTTGCGCGACGGGCCGCGACGAGATGCATTCCACGAGTTCCACTGGCTGCCGACGCGGCAGGGCGCGTTGTTGAAAACCCTGCCGGTGCACGACCCCAATGATCTATACGACACGAACTTTCGGCTGTTCACGCTGCAGTCGCCGTTTCTGATGGGCAAGACGCAGCGGGCGATCGATCTGCTGTCGGACGAGCGCTTCGTAAATCTCGGCGCCAACCTGCGTTACTTTCAGGAAAAATACGACGCGATCCTTGCACAGCACGACGAGCGGCGCGACGCGATGGCCAGCGTTCGCGGAACGCCGTTCCGCCGTGTGGAGCGCCTGTACTACTCCTATATTCGTGCACAGCGGGACGAGGTCCAGTCTATGCTGCATCGGATCGCAACGCCCGCCGAGACTTCGCTTCAGCCCGTCGCAAAATAGCATGGCTCTTCCGGACCGCTCGCGGCGCCCGCCGAGCGCGTTTCCATCAGACGATCGGCCGGCGGACCTGAAAGTATCGCAGCACGGCGAAACAGGCAGCCGCGGCGGCCAGGTGCTTGAGCGAATGGCCGCTCAAGACGTGTCCGAAGGAGTAAATCGCCCCGTCGGTGAATTCGAACAGCTTGGCGAGCGCATACAACGCCGCGGCAATGATCCAATAATGTGCGGCGGTGTATTTCGCCGGATAAAGCAGGAACAGCGCCGGCAGTGCCAGGCCGGGGAAAAACTGCGCCCAGAAATAGAGCCGCAAATCGTCGGTGCACAGCCACAATAATAAGCTTACCACGCCGATCGCGAGCATCGGCCACAGCACAACCGCCGCCGCCCTGTCGCCGACGCGCTCCTTGACCACGAGGGCAAGGATCGCGGCAAAGCTGATCGTCATCGGCAGCCGATCCCAGAACAGCGTTCCGTCGTTCGGATCCCAGTGATAGTAGGCCGAGCCGATCCCGGTCAGAAAGAATCCCAGAAAAAGGACGATCATCGCCGCATCGTTGCGAAATTGCGCCAGCCCGACCGCGCCGACCACGACAAAGGGAATATTGGAGACGACGTTCCAGAAGTTCGGGATGCCCAGCAAGGTTCGTTGGTCGGCGAACAAATGATACGCTTGATCCTGGGGAATGGCGGGCAGCAGCAGCAATCCGGCGAGCGAGGCTGCCGCCAAGCCGGTCAGGACCAACAGGCGGTGATTTGGCTGGGCAACGACGAACGACATTCCGAGAGAATAGCATGCGTGGAGAATCGCATTCCGTCGGCGGGGTGGACCGAGGCCGCCTGTTGTCCCGCGCCCGGCCGCCGGCGGCTCTTACCGAGGGCTTGACAGCAGCCGGCGGGCGCGCGGAGATGCACCGAGGAGGAACTAGCCCATGCTCGACGCTTACATCTATAACGGTTTGCGCACACCTTTCGGCCGCCATGCCGGTGCGCTCGCGCGGATGCGGCCGGACGACATGCTGGCGGCGGTGATCTCCGCCGTCGTCGAGCAGAGCCCGTTCGACCCGGCCCGGATCGAGGATGTCGTCGTCGGCTGCGCCAACCAGGCGGGCGAGGACAGCCGCTGCGTCGGGCGTCATGCCGGACTCCTTGCCGGGTTGCCGATCGAGGTCGCGGGCTCGGTCCTGCAGCGCAATTGCGGCAGCGGACTCAATGCGATCGTCATGGCGGCGCAGGCCGTCACCTGCGGCGAGGGCGACGCGTTCGTCGCCGGCGGCGTCGAGAGCATGAGCCGCGCACCCTTTGTGATGAATAAGGCCGAGACCCCGTTCAGCCGCGACGGCCGCGTCTTTGACTCGACGATCGGCGCACGCTTCGCGAACCCTCGGCTCGAGCGCGAGTTCGGCGCCGACACGATGCCCGAGACCGCCGACAACCTCGCGCGCGACTATCAGATCACCCGCGAGGCCTGCGACACCTTTGCCGCGGGCTCGCAGAGGAAATACGCCGTGGCCAAGGCCGACGGCTTTTTCGCCGGCGAGATTTTCCCGGTCGAGGTGCCGGGTGGGCGCGCCGGGCCGGTCAAGGTCGCCGAGGACGAGCATCCGCGGCCGCAGACCGATCTCGCCGCCCTCGCCCGGTTGCGCCCGTTGCAGGAAGGTGGCGTCACGACCGCCGGCAACGCGTCGGGGATCAACGACGGTGCGGTCGCGATGATCGTCGCCAGCCGCCAGGCCGGCGATGCCGCCGGCGCGCGCCCGCTTGCCCGCGTGGTGGCGAGCGGTGTCGCCGGGGTGCCGCCGCGGATCATGGGCATCGGCCCGGTCGAAGCCTCGAAAAAGGCATTGGCCCGCGCCGGATTGACCCTCTCAGACATCGACGTGATCGAGATCAACGAGGCCTTTGCTTCGCAGGTGTTGTCGTGCCTGCGCGGGCTGGAACTGCCGTTTGACGACAGCCGGGTCAATATGAATGGGGGCGCGATCGCGGTCGGGCATCCACTCGGTGCTTCCGGGCCGCGCATCGCCTTGACCGCGGCGCGGCAGCTCGAGCGCACCCAAGGCCGCTACGCGCTCGTCACGATGTGCGTCGGCGTCGGCCAAGGCATCGCCGCCGTCCTCGAACGCGTCTGAGTCCCGCGGATGCAGCGGATCGTCGTGCTCGGCGCCGGCTTTGCCGGGCTGTGGAGCGCGATCAGCGCCGCCCGCAAGCTCGACGAGTTCGGCATCGGTCCCGACCGGGTCGAGGTTACGCTGGTCGACCGCAGCGCGTTTCATTCGATCCGGGTGCGCAATTACGAAGCCGAACTCGACGGCACCCGGATTCCGCTCGACGATATTCTGCGTCCGATCGACGTTCGTCGCGTCGAGGCGGAGGTCCGCGACATCGACCCGGCTCGGCGTCGGGTCATCTTGTCGGGCGGTGCGGAGCCCCTGCCCTACGACCGCCTCGTCTTTGCACTCGGCAGCCGGCTGGTCCGCCCGCCGATCCCGGGCCTCGAAGCGCACGCCTTCGACGTCGACACCTATGACGCGGGCTGTGGGCTCAACGCCCATATCGCGGCGCTGGCCGCACAAAAACCGTCGCCAGGGCAGTGGACCGCGCTCGTCATCGGCGGCGGCCTAACCGGCATCGAGGTCGCGGCCGAGATGCCCGGCAAATTGCGCGCCGCACTCGGCGGAGCGCCGGGCGAGCCGCGCGTGATCATCGCCGACCGCCAGCCCTGGATCGGCTCCGACATGGGCGCGGAGGCACGCGCCGTCATCGACGAGGCTTTGTCGTCGCTCGGTGTGGAAAGTCGTTCGGGCGTGTCGGTTGCGGCGATTGCCGAGGACGGCGCCACTCTCGCCACTGGCGAGCGAATTCCCGCTGCGACGGTGGTCTGGTGCGCCGGCATGCAGGCGCATCCGTTGACTGGACGCTTCCCGGTCGACCGCGACCGGTTCGGCCGCGTCCCCGTCGACGATTTCCTGAAAATTAAAAACATGACGGCCGAATTCGCCGCCGGCGATGTCGCCTGGTTCCCGATCGACGGCAGCCGCTCATGCGTGATGTCGTGCCAACACGGCCGGCCGATGGGCCGCTTCGCCGGCCACAACGTCGTCTGCGACTTGCTGGGCCTGCCGATGCTGCCGCTCAAGATCGACTGGTACACGACGATCCTCGATCTCGGGCCATGGGGTGCGGTCTGCACCGCCGGCTGGGACCGGCATGTCGCGACGACGGGTGCCGCCGCCAAGCGCACCAAGATCATCATCAACCGCGAGCGCATCTACCCGCCGCGTTCGGGCAACCGTCGCGAGATTTTCGAGGCCGCCGAACCTGTCGTGCAGGCGCCGCCCGCCTTCTTTCGCTAAGTCTTGAACTGCGGCACTCGGGATTGCGGCGAGTTTTCGCGAACATTTTGGCGTATTGATAAGCAATGCGATTTGCCTAGATCGCGTTTATGACCGACATTCCGACTTTTGCGATCCCGCCGACATTTCTCGGCGTCGAACGCACCGATCCCAGCGCCGCGATCTGCATTGCCGGCATCCCTTATGACCTCGGCACCTCGAACCGGCCGGGCGCGCGCTTTGGACCGGCCGCTATCCGCCAGGCGAGCCGCATGCTGGTCGACGGCGACCATCCGGCCAATTGGGGCGATCCGGCAAAGCTCGATCTCGCCGATATCGGCGATTTTCGCACCGCCCATGGCGACATCCTGGGGAGCCTCGCCAAGATCGAGGCGCAGGCGGCGCCACTAAAGCATCTAGTTGCGCTTGGTGGCGACCATACCGTCACCTTGGGCCTGCTGCGCGCCTTGGCGACGCGGCGCGGGCCGCTGGCGCTCGTGCATTTCGACGCGCACGTCGATACCTGGCCCGACAGCTTCGGCCTCGTTTGGGGTCATGGTTCGCCGTTTTATCATGCAATCGAAGAGGGGCTGATCGACCCGCATCGCACGGTTCAGATCGGCATTCGCTCGCCGATGCACAAAGCCGTGCATGATTGGACCGTCGGCAAAGGCGTCACGATCATCTTCGCCGAAGAGGTGCACGAGGCCGGCCCGTCTGCTGCCGCCGAACGCATCCGCGAGGTGATCGGCGACGACGCCGCGGCCTACTTGACCTTCGATGTCGACGCGCTCGACCCAGCTTTCGCGCCCGGCACCGGCACGCCCGAGGTCGGCGGTCTCGCCACCTGGCAGACCCGAGCGATTTTGCGCCGCCTCGCGGGTCTCGACTTCGTCGGCATGGATGTCGTCGAAGTGTCGCCACCCTACGACGTGTCCGAAATCACCGCTCTCGCCGCCGCGACGATCGCCTGGGACTACATCGCCTTGCTGGCGCCGCGCGGCTGAGCGCGACGTGGGCGGCCATATTAATAAGCAATGATCCCTTGCATCCGCGGCTGATATCGCTATCTACATCCGCCTGACGCAATCGCACGTGCCTAGGACCCCGCGCGTTTGGGGTGCCGCTACGACGTAACGCGTCTCTTTCGGTCGAGCCGGCCACCCATGGGCCGGTGTCCTTAAGGGAAACGGCTATGGTCCGGCACACGATGCGAAGTCCTCGCACGGCCTCCCGCATCTGATCGGGAGGTCTGCCGCCGCGGGGCAATTTCAGCCCGTCTGACGGGCGCTCCGCCGCGGCCCCTCACCCCAATCGGTCATTTCGGCTTTGCCGCAGCTCAGCGGCGGGTCGGCGTGTCGCCTCCTACCGATGGAGGGCCGTGCGATGGCAGAAATCCGCCATGGCTTTGTCCGTCCGCTCGCGGACCCCGTTCTTCCGACTGTCGACGCGATCGTCGGCGATCAGCGGCCGAGCGATCCGCTCCTGTGCTTGCGCCCGTCGGCGATCGCCGGCGCCGCGCGGCGCTTTGTCGGCGCGTTCCCCGGCGACGTCCTTTATGCCGTCAAATGCAACCCGGAGCCGAGCGTGCTGCGCGCGCTGTGGGCGGGCGGCGTTCGCCATTTTGATTGCGCCTCGATCGCCGAGGTGCGGCTGGTACGCGCGCTGCTGCCGGCAGCTGAGATCCATTTCATGCACCCAGTCAAGGCGCGGCCGGCGATTGCCGAGGCGTTCGACCTCTGGGGCGTGACCGATTTCGCGCTCGACAGCGCTGACGAACTCGCCAAGATCTTGCAGGAGACGGTCCCGGTCGGGCTCGTCGGCGACCCGCCGGCGCTCGGGCTCTTCGTCCGGGTGGCCTTGCCGAAAGGCGGCGCCGTCTATGACCTCTCGGGCAAGTTCGGCGCGGCCCCGGACGAAGCCGCTCAGTTGCTGCGCGCCGCCCGGCCGCACGCGGCCCGGCTCGGCCTTAGCTTTCACGTCGGCTCGCAATGCCTCGATCCGGCGGCTTATGCGCGAGCGATGGGATTGGCCGCCGAGGTCATCGCCCAAGCCGAGGTGCCGGTCGAGATCATCGATGTCGGCGGCGGGTTTCCGGTCAGCTATCCCGAAATGACGCCGCCGCCGCTCGGCGCCTATATCGATGCTATCGAGACCGGGGTCGCGGCATTGCCAGCTGGCGTGCGGCTGTGGTCCGAGCCTGGCCGCGCATTGGTGGCCGGCGGCGGATCGGTGGTCGCCCAAGTGCAGCTGCGCCGCGGCAACGCCCTCTATATAAATGACGGCGTTTACGGCAACCTCAGCGACGCGGGAACGCTGGGCTTCCGTTTTCCAGCTCGGCGCATCCGTCTCGGCGAAAGCGAGGCCGACGGCGCAGACCCGGCCGATTTCATCTTGTTCGGCCCGACCTGCGACAGCGCCGACCGGATGAAGGGGCCGTTTCGGCTGCCCGCGGACATGCGCGAGGGCGACTGGATCGAGCTCGGGCAGCTCGGCGCCTACGGCGCCTGCCTCGGCAGCCGGTTCAACGGCTTTGGCCCGGCTCCGCTGGTCGAGGTTGCCGACCCGCCGATGCTGCCGACGCCCGGTTATTGAAACATGGCGCCAATCTGTCTGTCATCAAAGAAGGAACCTGTGGGCATGAGAAGATTGCTGATATCCTTGGCTGCTCTCTGCACCGGCGCGGTGGGGGTTCCTGCCGCGTCGGCGGCGGCACCGGTGCAAGGGTTGCGGCCCGAAGCACCGATCGAGGTTTCGGCGGCTCCCAAGCGCTTCGATCTGATGACGGTGGACGGCGCTCGGCGTCGCCTGCTCGTAGCGCACAGCCAAGCGGGGACGCTGACGGTCATCGATCTTGCCGCTGACAAGCTCGAGCGCGAGGTGCCGGTCGGCCAGTCCTCGGGGGTCGCGATCGATCCGCAGGACGGCAAGTATTTCGTCGGCACCACCCAGGGTATCGCCGTCGTCGATCGCGACACACTTCGGAAGACCGATTTCATTCCGACCCCGGGTCCCACCGACGCGATGATCTTCGATCCACAGAATGACCGCCTCTATGTCGGGCATGACGACGACGGCGAGCTTTGGGTCATCGATCCTCGTCGCAATGAAATCGCGGGGCGCATCTTGATCCCCGGCGCGCCGGAGCTGATGGCGGTCGATCCGCAGACGCACCGCCTCTACGTCAATATCAAGCCAAGCAACGAAGTCGTCGCGATCGACCCCGGCATCGGCAAGGTCATCGCCCGTTGGTCGACCTTGCCGACCGACGCGCCGCACGGGCTCGCTCTCGATCTGCCCGGCCGGCGTCTGTTCGTCGCCGGGCACAGCCGCACGGTCTCCGTGTTCTCGCTGCCCGCCGGCAAGCCGGTCGAAGGCATCGATATCGGACCGGGCCATGTCGACCAGATCGCATTCGATGCGCCCGCCCGGCGGTTGTACTGTCCGAGCAGCGGGCGGCTGGTGACTGTCGGCGTCGCCGGCGACAGCGATGCCGCTACGGTCCTCGGTTCGGTGACGATCCCGCCGGGCACGCATTCGGTGGCGGTCGACCCGCGCACCCATCGGGTATGGATTGCCTATGCAGACAACCATCACAGCTACGTGCAGGCATTTGCGCCCGCGGCCGCCGAGAAACAGTAACCCGGGTGTCGCACCCGCTCGCAGCAGCCGCCACGCGGCCTTTAGCGGCAAGCGCTCTGTTTCGGCAGCCTGCTGGAGATCGGGTGTCACCCGCGACCAAGAATCGGGGATAGGCGCCGAGAGAAAGGCACGCCCACATCGGAGAGATCGACAATGGCCGATATCGGGTTGTTCGAAGCGATTTATTCGGCGCGGTCGTTGCGCCGGCTCAAGCCCGATCCTGTCCCCGAAGAGCTGATCAGCCAAATCCTCGACGCCGCGATCCGCGCGCCATCGGCCGGCAACGCCCAGAACTGGGTGTTTGTCGTCGTGCGCGACGCCGAGCAGCGCCGCAAGCTCGGGATGATCTATCGCAAGGCTTCCGATATCGCGGAGGCGGTCTATGCCGCGCGCGGCCGGCCGGCGCATCTGACCGACCTGCAATTCGCCCGCATGCTGCAGGCCGGCGCCTATCTGTGGGATCGTCTGAACGAGGCGCCGGTGCTGCTGCTCCCTTGCCAGCGCCGTCCGGTCATCCCGCCGCGCGAGGCGTTGCCGCCCGAAATCGCCGCCCATTACGACGCCGAGCTCGACTATGCCGACCGCATCCGCGGCGCCAGCATCTATCCGGCGGTGCAGAACATAATCCTCGCCTGCCGCGGTCTCGGCCTCGCCACCTTGATCACCACCAACCACATCCGCTGCGAGGACGAGGTCAAAACCCTGCTCGGCATTCCCGAGGATGTCGACACCTTTGCGCTGATGCCGATCGGCTGGCCGCTGGACAAGTTCGGCCCGCTGACCCGCCGCCCACTCGCCGAAGTCGTGCACGCCGACCGCTGGGGCGCCGGCTGGCCCGGCTGATCCGGTTTCGCCGGCGAGAAGCGGCGGCAGGCTGTGTCGCCCGAATGCCGAGTTCACCGCACCAGCAACGACACCAGGAGCGCCAGCGCCAACAGCGCGGCGACACCTTGCCACACCTGCAGCGGGGCGCGCTCGTAAAGTGTGCGCGGTCGTCGCATCGCGGCCGGCGCGCGCGCCGGACCGGCCTCAATCTCGAGCGCGAACTCGGTCATGTCGTGAAAGCGCTTCGCCGGCTCGACCGCGACCGCGCGCGCGAGCGCCGCCTGGAGCCAGGCGGGTAGATCCGGCCGCAGCGCGGAAAAGTCGACCGGCCGGTTGCGCCGCGGCGAGCTGGTGGCGTCGAGATTGCCGTACGGATACTGTCCGGTGAACGCGCGGAACATCGTGACGCCGAGCGCGTAGATGTCGGTGGCCTCGTTGCCGGGTTGGCCTTCGGCCATTTCGGGCGCCATGTAGGCCGCGGTGCCCGGGATGTATTCGGGCGGAAAATCCTCCAACCCAGGCACGCGGACCACCCCAAGATCGATCAGCTTTAAGGATCCGCCGCCTTCGAGGATCACGTTGTCGGGCTTGATGTCGCGATGGACTATGCCGGCGCGATGCAGCGCCGCCACCGCGCGTGCGAGTTTGACGGCGATGTTCCGCCCTTCCTCCAATCCCAGCGCCGGGCTGCGCGACAGCCGCCTTTCCAACAGCTCGCCTTGATAGAGCGGCATGACCGTGTAGAGACAGGTCTGGCGCCCCGGCGGCAGCTCGATCACGCGCCCGACCCAAGGATTGTGCACCCGAGCGCCGACCCACGCCTCGCGGACGAACGCGGCACGGTAAGCATCGACGCTGGCGAGCTGCGGCTTGGGGAACTTCAAGGCGACCGACCCGCCCTCGATCTCGTCCTCGGCGCCAAACAATCGAGTGTATCGGCCCTCGGAGATCAGCGCCTTCAGCACAAATCCGTCGATCGTCTGGCCGCCAACCGGCGTCGGGATGATCGGCAGCTGCAGCATGGCGGCGCTGATGTCGGCCGATCCCGCCGTCGGCAGCGCGACCACATCCATTACCAGGGCAGTGCAGTTGTCGGTGCTGCCGGCTTCGAGAGCCGCCGCAACCAACGCGCCAGCGGTGTCCTCGGGAGCGGAGCGGTCGCGTAGGATGTCGGCGATCGCTTGTTCCGTCAGAAATCCGTGCACGCCGTCGCTGCATAAAAGGAAGCGGTCGTGCAGCGCCACCGGCTGCGTGGCGTAGTCGAGGCGCAGTTCCGGCTCAACCCCCAGCGCGCGGTTGAGGGTGTGCGAGCGCCCGGTGCCGTCCTGGCGCACATGGTCGACGGTGAGGCAAGTCAGGAGATCTCTACTCAGCCGATAGGCCCGCGTATCCCCGACATGCAGCAGGTGGGCGACGCGGCCGCGCAGCACCAGCGCGGTGAATGTGCAGCCCATTCCGGCAAGCTTGGGGTCCTGACGACCCTGGGTATTGATCCAGCCGTTGAGGGCACCGAGGATCCTGGAGCCGGCGCGTTGCACCTCCATGGTCTCGGGCAGATCGCAAAATCCGTCGAGAAACCCGCGCACCGCGGTTTCGGCGGCGGTGCGCCCCCCCTTTGCGCCGCCGATCCCGTCGGCGATCGCCGCAACCACCTCCTGGCGCGGCTCGGGCAATTCGGCACCGTAGAGGGCGGCGGCGAAATCCTCGTTGTCCTTGCGCGGCCCGGTCTTGGAGGCGAAGCCGACGCGCGCCTGCACGCCGGCCTCAACCGTCGCCATGGCACCGCTTCCGGCGGGTTGCCGGTCGACCCAATCGTGACTTGGTGGCGAGGCGACCGCGAAATCGCAGCTGAGCCGTCACGCGGTCACCGCGACTGATCGAGGCTAAAAGGATCATTGTCGAAAACAGCTCCCGGCTCGATGCAGTTCGTCCAATTTATGCTCTCCGGCGCCTTCAAATTCATTCAAACCGGCGCTTTCCGCTGTCCCTTATGAACGTAACGGTTAGGTTGCCGAGAAATTCGGCAGATTTCTGCCTATGATTTAATCATATTCGGGCGTC
>DATKHX010000472.1:0-3146 GCA_035510075.1 Allostellaceae bacterium | reverse complement strand
AAGCCGTCGCCCCAGCGCTTGATATGGCCGACCGAGGGCGAGGGGAAATGCATCGTGCAGCACAAGGTGCTGGTGTCGCAGTAGCGCTCGAGAAAGGCGCGGCGGGTCGCCGAGGCCTGCTGCGGGTCGTAGTCGACGCGCATCACCAGGTCGGGATAGCGCGCCTGTATCGGCGAATGGATCAAATCGCCGGTAAAGACTGCCTGATCGCCGCCGCGCCCGGCGCAGACCGCGAAATGGTCGGGCGTGTGGCCGGGGGTCGGGGTCAGCCTGATATGGTCGTCGAGCGCGTGGTCGCTGGTCACGAGCGCCGCCTTGTTGGCGTCGATGATCGGCAGGACGCTGTCCCGCATCGGGTCGAGCGGCGTCTCGCGGTGGACCGCGTCCCAATATTCGTATTCCTTTTTCGAGAACAGATAGCGCGCATTCGGAAAGGTCGGGACCCAGCGGCCGTTCTCCAGCCGTGTGTTCCAGCCGACATGGTCGCCGTGCAGATGCGTGCACATAACGAAGTCGATGTCGTCGACAGTCACGTGGGCCGCCTTCAGCGCCTGCATCCAGCTGTTGTCGGTCTTGCGGTGCCAGGTCGGCCGGAGTGGAAACGACTTGTCGTTGCCGATGCAGGCGTCGACGAGAATGGTATGATGCGGGGTCTTGACGACATAGGATTGAAAGCACAGCACCGCCATGCCAGCGGGGTCGAGCGCCGCCGGCTCCATCCACGACCGGTTTTCGTCCAAGAGCTCGGGGCTCAGGCTCGGTAGAAACTCCAGGATCGGCGTGAACCCCGCCTCCTGCTCGACCAACCGGTGGATCGTCATGTCGTCGACGGTGAAGCTCGTGAGCATCGCGATCAATCCTTGCATCAGAGGACGACGATCGTAGCCGCGGGTGCGCGGCGTGACAATCCGTCGGCGAGGCCGAGGCTAGCCGTCGTTGCGGCGCAGAAAGACGAGGCGGGCGGCGCCGTAGATGCGCTCGTCGCGCAATGTGAAGCCGGCAGGCGGCGCGAACGGCTCGCGCGCGCCGATTTCGACGACCGCGAGTGCGTCGGGGGCAAGCCAGCCGACAGCGGCGAGTGCTTCGAGCGCGGCCGCGGCCAGCCCGCTCTTGTAGGGCGGGTCGAGAAAGGCGATGGCGCAGGCGACGGTGGCGCGCGGCGGGCGCATCGCGTCGCCGGGGACGATTCGGGTGCGGGCGGTCTCGCCGAGGTCGGCGATGTTGCGGCGCAAGGCGAGGAGCGCATCGCGGTCGTTTTCGATAAAGATGGCTTCGGCAGCACCGCGCGACAATGCTTCGAGGCCGAAGGCGCCGGTGCCGGCAAATGCATCGAGCACCGCGGCCTCGGCAAACGGGAGGCCGTCGGCGGCGAAGGCGCCATGCGCGAGGATGTTGAACAAGGCTTCGCGGGCGCGGTCGCTGGTCGGCCGGACCGCCTCCCCCGGCGGGGCGAGGAGGCGGCGGCCGCGATGGCTACCGCCGACGATCCGCATGCGCCGCCCATTTCGGGGCCTCGGCGCCGAGCTGCTCGGCGAGCGCCTTTCTCGGCACCTCGGCAAGCATGCCGCGCGCTAAATTGCCGAGCTGGAACGGGCCGTAAGACAGCCGGATCAGCCGCGTCACCTGAAGCCCGAGATGTTCGAGCACCCGGCGCACCTCTCGGTTCTTGCCTTCATTGAGCGCCATCGCAATCCAGGCATTGCTGCCCTGGGTCCGCTCCAGCTCGGCGCGAATCGGCCCGTAGGCGATGCCGTCGATCGTGATCCCGCCCGCGAGCGCGGCGAGGCGCGCCGGCTCGGCCCCGCCATGAACGCGCACCTTGTAGCGCCGGACCCAGCCGGTCGCCGGCAATTCGAGCCGGCGGGCGAGCCCCCCGTCATTGGTCAGCAGCAGCAGCCCCTCGGAATTGAGGTCGAGCCGCCCGACCGAGATCAGCCGCGGCAAATCTTTGGGCAGCGCGTCGAACACGGTCGGCCGGCCCTTTTCGTCGCGATGCGTGGTGACGAGCCCCGCGGGCTTGTGATAGCGCCACAGCCGCGCCCGCTCCGGCTGCGGGACCGGCTTGCCGTCGACGCGGATCTCGTTGTCGGGGGTGACGGTGACGGCCGGGCTCGTCAGCACCGCGCCGTCGATCGAGACGCGCCCGTCGGCGATCCAGCGCTCGGCGTCGCGGCGCGAGCACAGCCCTGCGCGCGCCAGCAATTTGGCGATGCGCTCGGGGCGAGCACCCCCACCCTGGCCCTCGCCCGCCAGCGGGGGAGGGGATGGGAATGGGCCGGTCCGGGTCACGCCGTCGCGGCCGTAACGAAGGCGCGGAAGATGCGGCGGTCGGCCTCGTTGATCGCGAATTCGGGGTGCCATTGGACGCCGAGGCAAAAGCGATGGCGCGGGTCCTCGATGCCCTCGACGACACCGTCCGCGGCAACCGCATCGATAACAACGCCAGGCCCCGCCTTCTTGACCGCCTGGTGATGGGCGCTGTTGACCGGCAGATGCTCGGTCCCGGCGATGCGGTGCAGCAAGGTCCCGGCGACGATGCGAACATCGTGGCCGGGCTCGTTACGCGGGTTCGGCTGGCGATGCGGCAAGGCGTCCGGCACTTCGTCGGGGATGTGCTGGATCAGGGTGCCGCCGAGCGCCACGTTCAGCAATTGCTGGCCGCCGCAGATGCCGAGGACCGGCATCTCGCGGGCGAGAGCGCCTCGGGTAGCGGCAAGCTCGAAGGCGGTGCGGCGGTCCTTGGTGGTGACTGTCGGGTGGCGGCTCGTCGCCCCGAACAGGGCCGGGTCGACGTCGAAGCCGCCGCCGGTCACGATCAGCCCGTCGATGCGGTCGATATAGAGTTCGGCGGCGTCGGGCTCGTGCGGCAGCAGCACCGGCAAACCGCCGGCATGGCGCACCGCCTCGCAGTAATTCTCGCGGACCGCATACCAGGGAAACTTCGACCAGCCGCCGCCGGGCTCGTGATCGAGGGTGAGGCCGATGACCGGTTGTGCCATGCTGTCGTCCGATCGATTCGGGTGGGCCGATGAGCGAATTCTACGAATTGCCGCTGCGCATCCAGACCTACGACATAGACTTCGCCGGCATCGTCAGCAACATCGTGTTCATCCGCTGGCTCGAAGATTTGCGGCTCGGGCTGATGG
>DATKHX010000471.1:0-12855 GCA_035510075.1 Allostellaceae bacterium | reverse complement strand
GCCTACGACATCCGCGCGTTGCGCGACTGTCTGCAATACATGCTCGATCGCCGCCAGATCGCGCAGAGCGGCAGCCTGGCGCCGGCGGTGACGCCGTTCGTGCGCATCCCGCCCAATGGCGGCGAGGTGAGCCAATGGGTGGCCAAGCAGGTGCTCGACCACGGCGTCTACGGCATCGTGTGGCCGCATGTCAGCACCGTCGAGGAGGCGCGCAACGCGGTTACCGCTTGCCGCTATCCGCGGCCGCGCTCGGCCGCCTATTACGAGCCCGCCGGACAGCGCGGCGACGCGCCGGCTGCCGCAGCACGCTATTGGGGGCTTTCGCAGCAGGATTATTACACCCGCGCCGATGTCTGGCCGCTCAACCCGCAGGGCGAGATCCTGGTCGCGGTCATGTGCGAGGAGGTGCGGGCGATCCGCAACCTGCCGAAGATGCTCGAAGAGGTGCCGGGGATCGGCGTCGTCATCATCGGCGAAGGCGACCTGTCGCAGGATCTGGGCGTTCCGCGGCAATACGAGCACCCGAGCGTGGCTGCCGCAATGGACGAGATCCTGGCGATCTGCAAGGCGCACAACGTCGCTTGCGGCCACCCCCATGTCGACAGCAGGAACATCGAGGGATTGCTCGAAAAGGGCTTCCGCTACCTGATGCCGGCGCCGGCCTATTCCTTTGCCGCGCTGGAGCTCGGCCGCAAAGCCTCAGGCCGCGCCTGATCGCTCGCGCCCGCGCCCCCTGGTAAACCGAAGCGTCCGGCAGAAAAAGCCGATCGGCCGCGGTCAGCGTTCGCCAGCGGCCTTGGCGGCGGGGCGGGACGCCCCGTTGTCGCCCGATCCCGTGGCCGAGCGGGAACCGGCGACCGAAACCCGGCTCGGCGGATATCCGGCCGAGGCGTCGCCGTACCAGCTGTTCGGTTCGGGCGGGAGCCGCAGGCGGGCGTTGTCGCCGTCATACATCGTGCCGGTCTGTCCGAGAACGACCTCCGCACCGGCACTCCGCGGTGCGGGCGGCGAGCCTTTCGGTTGGGCGAGCGCGTGGAGGGCGGGGACCACCAGAACTGCAGACGCAATCGCGATCGCTCTGAACATCGAAGACACTCCTCGGCTCGGCTGGCGACCCGCTATTGGGCTTGCGCGCGGCTCTGCAGCTGGTGGCGCATCTTGCCCACGTCTGCGGCGGCAACCGCGGGGGCGGCGTTGCCCCAGCTGTTGCGGATGAAGGTGAGGACCGCGGCGACCTCGGCATCGGACAGCTTCCAGGCAAAGGACGGCATTGCCGGGCCGGTGGGGGCGCCTTCGGTGGCAACCGAGCGCGAACCCTCCAGCACCACGCGGATCAGGCTCGTCGCCTGCGCCTGCTGCACCAGCGGGGCACCGCCGAGGCGGGGAAAGAGCCCGACGATGCCATCGCCTCGCATCGTGTGGCAGGCCGCGCACTGGTCGGCGTAGATCGCCCGCCCCTGCTGCATGGCGGGGTTCTGCGCGGCAACCGGCTGCGCGGTTCCGCCGCTCGGCGGCAGGTCTTTCAGGTAGACGGCGATCGCGCGCAGGTCGGCATCGCTCAGATGCGAGGTCGAGTGGGTGACCGCGTCCGCCATCGGCCCGGAGGCGATGTCGTAGCGGTTCCGCCCGGTCTTCAGGTAGAGGACAATGTCGTCGGCCGTCCACTCACCGATGCCGATGCGGCGGTTGCCGGTCAGGTCGGGCGCGAACCAGTTCTGCAGCACCGAGCCCTGCATCGGCTTGCTGGTCTCGTCGCCCCCCATCACGTTTTTCGGAGTGTGGCACAAGCCGCAATGCTCGGCGCCCTCGACCAGGTAGGCGCCGCGGTTCCATTCCGCCGATTTACCGGGATTGGGCTCAAGCTCGCCCGACTTGAAATACAGGGCATTCCAGCCGGCCATCGCCTCCCGCTGATTGAACGGGAACGGCAGCTGGTTCGGGTGCACGAGGTTGGACACGGGCTCGACCGTATCGAGAAAAGCGCGGATCGCAATCACGTCCTCGCGCTTCATCCTCGTATAATAGGTGTAAGGCATGGCCGGGTAGAGATGGTCACCGCTGCGCCCGGTGCCGTCGCGCACCGCATCGACGAATTGGTCGTCGGTCCAGCCGCCGATCCCGGTCTGCACATCGGGCGTGATGTTTGGAGCGAGCAGGATGCCAAACGGCGTCTCGAGCGCGCCGCCGCCGGCGAACGGTTTGCCGCCAGGCCCGGTGTGGCAGCCGGCGCAGTCGCCGGCGATCGCCATGTAGCGGCCGTGCTCGATCGTTTGGAACGCTTGCTGGTCCCGGTCTTGGGCGCGAACCGCCGCGGCCGCGAAGAGCAGCAGCGCGCAGGCGAGCATGACGTGTCGCACGGCCCGCCCCCTTTACGCATGCACCAGCGGCCCGGGGCTTTTCAGGTAGTGGCCGTGGATTGCGTCGAGCGACCAATAGCACAGCGCCGCGACAGTATCGGTCGGGTTGTACCCGGCATTTTGCGGGAACGCAGAGGCACCCATGACGAACAGGTTGGGCACGTCCCAGCTCTGCAGATAGCGGTTGAGCGCGCTGGTCTTCGGGTCGACGCCCATAACCGCACCGCCGCAGGTGTGCGTCGTCTGGTACGGCACGATGCTGTAATGACCGGCGCGCGGGTGCTTGACCATCTGCCGCGGCCCCATCCGCTGCACGATTTCGGCAAGGCGATCGGTCAGGAACTGCGACATCTTGAGTTCGTTTTCGTGAAAATCGAAGGTGAGCCGCATCAGCGGGCGGCCGAACCGGTCCTTGTAGGTCGGGTCGAGATCGAGGTAGCTGTCGCGGTAGCTGTAGCAGCTGCCGTGGGTCGCGGGCAGGATCGTGGTGAGATAGTTGTCCTTGACCGCCTTTTTCCACGCCGCACCCCAGCGCGGCGTGCCCGGCGGCGTCGGCGTCATCTCGATCGGGCGCGCGTTCGGCTGCACCATGCCCATATAGCCGCCGCCGACAAAACCATGTTGGGCGTGGTCGAAATTGTCGCCGTTGAAATCGTCGATGCACATCCCGATGGCACCGCTGGCGATGAACGGATTGAATATCTTGTTGTCGAAGAACGTCTCGACACTGGACGTAACCTGATAAGAGTAGTTTCGGCCGATCACGCCCGCGCCGGTGGTCACGTCATAGGGTTGGCCGATGTGGGAGAGCAGCAGCAGCTGCACATTGAACATCTGGAAGGCGCACAGGAACACCAGCTCGGCCGGCTGCTCCCACTCGCGGCCCTGTGTGTCGACATAGGTGACGCCGGTGGCGCGCTTGCCGGTGTTGTCGAGATTGATCCTGGTAACCTCGCAATTCGTGCGCGCCTCGAAGTTTTCGCGGCGCATCAGCACCGGCAAGATCGTCGTCTGCGGGCTGGCCTTCGAGTAGTTGCCGCAGCCGAACCGCTCGCAAAACCCGCAATACGTGCACGGCCCGATCGTCACGCCATCGGGGTTGGTGTAGGCCTGCGACAGATTGCCGGAGGGTTGCGGAAACGGGCTGTAGCCCATCTGCTTTGCCGCCTCGGCCCACAGCACCGGCCCATAGGGCTGCTTTTGCGCCGGGGTCGGGTAGGGTCGCGACCGCGGCCCCTCCCACGGATTGCCGAACGGCTGCTTTTGCCCGTTCAGGTTTCCGGCAATCCCCGAGGTCCCGCACAGGTATTCGAAGGTGCTGTAATGCGGCTCGAGCTCGTCATAGCTGACGCCCCAGTCCTGGATCGTCATGTCCGCCGGCAGGAAATTGGCGCCGTAGCGCTGGGTCAAATGGCTCCTCAACACGAAATCGGTCGGCAGAAAGCGCCAGGTCTGCGCGTTCCAGTGCACCCCCGCGCCGCCAACGCCGTTGGGCAGCAGAAACGAGCCCCAGGTGCGGACCGGCAACGCGGTCTGACCAGGGTTGTTGCGAAAGGTCAGGGTGGTCTGCTCGGGGCGTAGAAAGAGGTCGTGCCGCAGCGCGTAGCGGAGTTCGTCCGGAGCATAATCGGGGGGGAAGTCGGTCGCGGTGTCGCGCCACGGGCCGCGCTCGATCGCGACCACGCGCAAGCCCGCCTCGGTCATCGACTTGGCGACGATCGAGCCGGTCCATCCCAACCCGATGATCACGACGTCGGTCGTCGGCAGCTTGGTCGCCATCAGCTTCGTTCCTTTTCGAGACCAACGGGCTCACTTCGGCGCGGCGGACCATTCCTTACGCCCGGCAATGCCGACGGGCGGCAGCGGATAGCGCTCGTTGTAGCGCTCGACCCAGTCGCGGTAATCGTAGCGCACGCCGGGAAAGCCGATCATCTTCCACGCCGCCATGTCGCGATTGCCGCCGTAGATCGGATCGGCGAAGAAGCCGTATTGCGTGTCCTGGAGCAGTGCCTCGAAGAACGGCGTTGCGCTTGTGCCGTGCAGCTGCAATGAGCCGTTCTCCATGCCGGTAATCAGCCGGTCCTGTTGGCTTTCGGGCAGCTGCGCGAAAGCCTTGCCGGCGTAAGTGGCGCGACAGTGGGCGTCGAGTGCGGCGAGCGCTTGCCGATAGAGTTGCGCCGGCGTCGCCGGTGACTGCAGGCCCTGTTCGGCCGTTCCGTGCAGGAACGGGGGGCTCATATAGAGGCCGCGCGCGCTGCCATAGCTGCCGGCCAACTGCCGGTCGATAAAAACGCCGCATCCGCAGTCCTTGCCGCCGGGGGTTTCCGGATCGGGCGGGATCAAGCGGTCGACGAGAGCCTCGACCGCCATACCTTCTTCGGGCGTGAAGAAAATCCACGGGCCAGGCTCGACCCGCGGCGGAGGATCGCCGGCAAACGGCCGCCACGGCATCCCGGCCCCGCCGGCGAGCGTCTCGGCGCGTGCGCCGGCCGCTCGCGCTACCAGCAGCAGCGCGGTCGACGACAGTAGCGCCCGGCGGGTGGGCGGCGCCGCGGAGCCGCGGGCAGCCGGTGTGGCGGAAGCCTGCGAAGTCGCAGCCATTTGCGGCCAGTCGCGCGGCACGGCCGTTTCACCTTTCGGCAATTGTAAAATCCAAGCACGCGTGAAGCGTCATTGAACGCTGAACGCGAGCCGACGGGAAACGACCGCCTTGATCTTTTGTTCCATCCGCCGTCGGGCTGGATCCTTGGCGTTCTATCGACGAGATTGGCGGGCGCGATTGGCGGGGAACATAAAGGCCCGGCTCGACTGCGGCCTTCGATATTCGGGCGGCGATTTCGATAGGCAATCGCAAGGCTATCCCCGACACTCACGTTAGTTTAGAATGAGTGTAAGCAGCATGGGAGGAGTCAGGATGGCAACGCCGCGCTATTCGTCGCTCGACGACGCCCTCGACGCGATCGCGCCCTACGGCCTCGATCTCAAAAACGGCAACAGCAATCACGCGCCGATGGTGGGCGAGGCGTTGTGCGCGTTGGGCCGCCCCGAGGCGGTGATGCCGTGGCTCGAGCACTACCGCGAGCGAATGCAGCCGCGCGCCGCGAGCGGCGAGCCGATCCGCGGCGACGAGTGGCGCAGCGCGCTCGGCCAGCGCGAGCGCTACTCCGACTGGGCATTGTTTTTTGCCGGGGAGCTTGGGGAAGCTTCGTGGCAACAGGTGCTCGATCGCTGGATGGCGCGGCTGGCGCCCGGCTTTTGCGCGGCGGCAACGCACGGCGTCATCCGGGTCGGTCATGCGGTGCGCGGGATCGCGGAAAGCGAGACTCCGAGCCGGCGGCGCGAGCTTGGCGATGCGCTCGCAAGCTGGGCCGCAAGCTGGCAGCAATTGCCGGCGAGCAACGGCGCGACGCCCGGCGCTTTGTCGCCGCGCGAAGCCCTGACACGCGTTCCCGTCGTGCCGACAGAGCGGCGCCTTCCCGGAAATATCGTGGCAGCGCTGGCGGTGCTCGCCGACTTCCCGGAATTTGCCCCGGTCATCGGGATGATCGACACGACCGGCGACATTGCCTCGGCGGTCGCGGAGCTGACCGAATTGTTCGCGCGGGTCTATCTCGCGAACGCCCGCAGCATCCCGACGACGATCGCATTTATCCACGCCGTCACCAGCAGCGCGGCTCTGGGCAATATCGCGCCGTATGTCGGCGAAGCGACCGCGCGCGCCGCACTGCGATACGCCTGGCAATCGGGTTGCGCGCTCTACGCCTGCTATGGTGGCGGGACGGTTCTCGCCGAAAGCATCGAGCCCGCTGAAAAGAAACCAGAACAGCTGGCCGAGCAAGCGATCGCCAACGGCGACGAGCACGTCATCAAGTTCACCGAAGCATGCCTGAGCCGCCACCGCGTCGCCGCCTCCGACGCCTATCTCGCCGCCGCCGATCACGTCACTGGAATCATCCGCCGACGCCCACCCGGATAGGGGTGCCCCGCCGGTCGCGCCAGCGCCGCGGCGATCGAAGAGCGGCGGCGCCGAGGCGCCGAGCTGACACGCCGTCGTCGGCGAAGGCGCTCTCGTCGCGCTGCCTTGCCCGGAGCGGACAAGAACCGCGGCCGGCATATTATAAACCGGCATATTATAAAAATGTGGCAACTGTCGAAAACTTCACATCACGAGAGCCGTTCGATGTTGCCCGTAACGCACTCGTCGTCAACCGGCTTTGGCTCCGCAGGTGCCGGGTGCCGGGGTATTGCGCGCGCGACGGAGCGGCGCGGCGGCCCGAACCGCTGGCCGCGGGCGCCCCCTTGGTCGCCCGCCACATGATTGCGCCATTGGCCGGCATTTGTCGGAAAATATTACACGTCGAAGGCGACCTCGGCGGCGGTGCTCGGCGTTGCGCCGGTTGCTTCCAGGACCGGCCCGCGATGCGCAAATGGCTTCTTAAGTATCTGATATATAATCCCGCATTGTCCCAAGAACGGTTCGATGCCGTCGCCTAAACGGGCTCGGCCGGTGAGACCGACGCTCCCGATCAGCGGGGCGATGGCATTTGGGCCGCCGCCAGGCGTATCGGTATATTTTACACTCCCGTCGCTGCGACACTCGTCCCGCTTTGGATCGTTTTCTTAACCTAATGATTCAAAAGGGGTTAAATCAGGATCGGCCGATTGGCACGGGACGTGCTTCATGACTAACAGGCGCAAGTAACACGCTTTCGCTCGGGGCGAAGGGACGTTCGAAGATGAAAATGACTGTTAACCATTTTTTTGCGGGAATGACCTTTACCGCGACCCTCGTGGGCGCGGCCGGGGCCTTTGCCAGCCCGGTCGCGCTGCCGGGCGGGCCGATCTTCGGCAAGTTCACCGGTGTCGAGCAAATCGCCGTCGGAAACAACACGATGGGGGTTGGCTCGCCCTATCCGGCGACGAGCGGAAACACCGGCGCCGATTGCCCCGGTTGCATTCAGGAGCCGACTGCGGCCAATCATACCGAGGGCACCTTTGGCGCCTTTGTGGTCGACAATCTTAGTGTCGGAAAGGTGACCATCCCCAACCAGTCGATTGCAAGTCTCGGCCCTCAGTTCTTCGCGAACGGTGGCGGCGGCTCGACATTCGGCCAGCAAATAACCGGCTTCTTTTATGGAACGACCCTGACGAGCTTCTCGTCAACGGGGGCGACCGGCAATGGCGGCATCGTCGACCTGTACTGGTGGGACAAGAACAATCAATCCCAGGCGGCACTCGACGCCAGTAATCCGGCACTGCTGCGCACCAGCCAGACCGAATTTACCGGCATTACCTGCGCAAACGCGCCCGCAGGAACCAGCGGCTGCACGCTCCTTGCCCAGCTCGATCTGGTCCCCGGAGCAGTCGATAACGGCACGACGGTCGATCCGACGACCAGCGCTGCGGCAGTCGGCAATTTGGCCGGCGGAAACGGCACTTCGGATTTCTACCTCGAGGTCGACAAGAGCGTGGTCGGGGCATGGACCAACCAGCTTTCCAGCCAGTTCTTTTTGAAAAATTTTGACGGCCTGCTGCTGCCCGACATCGCCGACTTCGAATCGAAATACAACTTCCTGCATTGCTCGACGGACCCAGCAACGGGGTGCGCGGCTTGGAACGGGCCCGCCGGATCCAACATATTCGGCGAGAACCTACAAGATCCCTTCACCGCGGACGCGGTTCCGGAGCCCGCGTCGCTCGCGCTGTTGGGAACGGCATTGCTGGGATTGGGCATCGGTTGGCGCCGCCGGGGCCGGCGCTGATTGGCTGCGGGTGGTCGACGGCTCGTCGTAAATCAGCCGTTCCCGTCCTCTGCCGGTCTTAGGTAAGACCGGCTGAGACGTTCGGATGCAGCCGGCGGGGAGCAGCTGCGGTGTTGTAAAGCTCACCGACGTGGAGTTCGGCCCATCACGGCATCTGGCTGGCTGCGGCCAGCGGCGCGGCGCATATCGGCGACGATCTGCCGCGCGGCGGCGGCGGGATTGGCGCTTTTGACGATCGGGCGGCCGACCACGAGATAGTCGGCGCCGTCGGCGATCGCTTGCGCCGGGGTTCCCGAGCGCTTGTGGTCATCGAGCGCGGCGCCCGCGAGCCTGACGCCCGGGGTCACGACCAAGAGGCCGTCGGCATCCGCGGCGCGGCGGATCGCGTTCGGGTTGTCCTTCGGCGCGGCGATGATGCCGTCGCAGCCGCAGGCCCAGCTGGCCCGGGCGCCCGCTACGATCAGCTCGGCGAGGCTGCCGGCGTAGCCGAGTTCGCGCAGCCCGTCGGCATCGAGGCTCGTCAGCACCGGCACGACCAGGATCCTGAGCTTGCTGTCGCTTTTGCCGTCGGCGGCGGCTTTGATAATGTCGCTGTCGCCGTGGACGGTGACAAAGCTGACCCCGCGCTCGGCCGCCCGCCTCACCCCCTGCCTGACGGTCTCGCCGATGTCGAACATCTTGGTGTCGAGAAAGATTTTTGTGTTCCTCTCGATCAGCTCGTCGAGCAGCCGGTCGAAACCGGCCGCGAGTGTCAGCCACAGCCCGATCTTGAAAAACGAAACGAGCCCGTCGAGCCTCTCCGCCAAATCGCGCGCCTCGGCGACGCTGGGCACGTCGAGAGCGACGATCAGCCGGTCTTCGATCCGTTCGGGGATATCGCGAGGCTGGGGCATCGAAGCCGCTTTCGTGTCCCGGGGTTCTTTGTCGAATGTAGCGTCCCGGCCGCCCGGCGGCAAAGCGGCGATTGCGTCCCCGTTTCAGCGGCGACGCGGGGCCTGCTATCCGGCCCATTCCTCTGATTTTTTCCCCCAGGCAAGGGCTTTTGCTGTACCGCTGAAGCGCGATCCGGTGCACATTCCGGTCGAGAATAGCGAGAATCAGCCTCCGGTGGCGGCGAGGAAGGCGTTCTCGAATTTCGTGAATTCTTCGGCCGACGTGTCGGAAACCGCCCAATAGCCGAGATCGCCTTTTGTCCAGTGGTGCAAGGTGTAGCCGCGGCGGGTCACGGTCTCGGGGTGATCCCCCGGCTGCGCCGGCAATACGAAGACGTTGATGACGTGTTTGCCCGCCCGGTAGACGAGTGCCGGGACAGGCTTGCCCTCGATCAGGTCGAGCCGCCCGCCGATCAGCGGAAAACCCTGCGCGGCGAGGTCGACGCCCGGCGGCGACAGATCGGTGCGCCCGGCGAACCACGGCTTGACGGTATGCTTGTCCGTGGACGCGACATCGGTCAGGTGGCCGGCGAGCAGCGAGCGCAGATGGCTGTCGATGACCTCGTCGGCGATCGCATCCTGCTGGCGCTCGCCCGAGATCAGCCAGGTCCCGCCCGAGCCGACCGCGACCGCGATCAGGAGCGAGGCGGCATAGGCGAGCCAGCCGGGCGCGCGCGCCATCGTTGGCGTATCGCCGGCCTCGCGGCGCAGCGCCGAGCGGATCTGCGAGCGCAGCGCCGCCGGCGCGCGATAGACCGGCGCCGACCGGCGGATCTCGTCGCGCAGCATTTCGAGCGCCGCCGCTTCCGGCCCGCATTCGGGGCAGCCCGCGACATGCCGGCGAAGATCCGCCCGCTCGGCCTCGCCCAGCTCGTTGTCGACGTAGGCGCCAAGTTGCCGGCGGATCTCGTCACACTCCATCACCCGATATCCTTTCCTTCCCAGGCCTGGCGCAACGCCGCGCGGGCGCGGTGCAGCCGCGACATCACCGTCCCGATCGGCACGCCCGTCACCTCGGCGATGTCGCGATAGCCGAGCTCGTGCAATTCGCGCATCACGATCACCTCGCGCAACGCCGGCGGCAGCTTCTCGATCAGCCGGTCGAGCCGGCGCAGATCGGACCGGCTCAACAGCAGCGCCTCGGTGTCGCCCGCCGGCGCCGACAGCGCGGCGCTCGCCTCGTCGAGATCGTCCGCGGTGTCGAGCGCCACCAGCTCAGCTGGCCGGTTGCGCTCGAGCCAGCTGTAGCAGGTGCGGCGCACGATCCGCAGCAGCCAGCTCTTGGCGTCGCCTTCGCGATAGCTGTCGAAATAGCGGAATGCCCGCAGAAAGGCCTCCTGCACCACATCGGCAGCATCGGCGTCGTTGCGCGTCAGCCAGCGCGCGAGCGAATAGGCGGCGTCGAGATGCGGCAGCGCCACCCGCTCGAACCGGCTGCGCTGCCGCCGCTCCGCGATCCAGTTCATGCGCGGGTTCTACCTCACACCAGTGCCGACCGCCGCGACGGCGAGTTTATTCCATAACCCCCGGCTTGTCCGGCGCGGTGCGGCGATGCCGGTTGCAATCGCAACCCGCGGGCCGCACATTCAACGTCCGCAGGAAAGGATTGTGGCGATGGAAATGACCGGCGAATTTCGCATCCCGGCGCCGCGCGAGCGCGTCTGGCAGGGGCTCAACGACCCTGAGATCCTGAAGCAGGCGATCCCGGGCTGTCAAACCATCGAAAAGGTCTCGGATACCGAGTTCACCGCCAGGGTGCGCACCAAGGTCGGGCCGGTCAGCGCGACCTTTGGCGGCAAGGTGAATTTGACCGACCTCGACCCGCCCAAGGCATACACGATCTCGGGCGAAGGCAGCGGCGGGGTCGCCGGTTTCGCCAAAGGCAGCGCCAAGGTCAGCCTCGACGCGGACGGCGGCGAGGCGACCGTGTTGCACTACGAGGTCCAGGCCCATGTCGGCGGCAAGCTCGCCCAGATCGGCTCGCGGCTGATCGACGCCACCTCGCGCAAGATGGCCGAGGATTTCTTCAGCCGCTTTGTCGCGGCGGTGTCGCCTCCGGCTCCAGGAAATGGCGGCGCGGAAGAGGCCGGCGTCGCCGGCGGGAGCGCATCGGAAGTCGCCCGCACGGCTCTCGCTCCAGAGAGCCCAGGACCGCAATCGGGGGCGGCGGAGGGCACCATGTCGCGCCGCCTGCCCCCGGCGGTGTGGGTCACCGGGCTGACCGCTATCGTCGGGCTGATGCTCTACTATTTCACCCGCAGCAGCGGTATTCGCTGACGCCCGCGAACGCCTTGACCCAAAGGGCCGGGCACACGAAACTCCGCGCCGCTGCGGCCGTCGGCGGGCGGTCTTGATGCGCGACGAGGGAGGTTTTCGATGCAAAAAACGGTGAGCCTCACCGTGAACGGCAAGCCGGTGTCGGCGACGGTCGAGGGCCGCACACTGTTGGTGCAGCTGTTGCGCGAGCAGCTCGGGCTGACCGGGACGCATGTCGGCTGCGACACCAGCCAATGCGGCGCCTGCGTCGTCCATGTCGACGGCGAGGCGGTCAAATCCTGCACCCTCCTGGCATTGCAGGCCGAAGGACGCCAGGTTCTGACGATCGAGGGGGTCGCGACCGGCGACACCCTGCACCCGATGCAGGAGGCGTTTCGCAACAACCACGCGTTGCAATGCGGGTTCTGCACCCCGGGCATGGTGATGAGCGCGCTCGACCTCGTCAAAAACAACCCGAAGCCGACCGAGCGCGAGATCCGCGAATACCTCGAAGGCAATCTCTGCCGCTGCACCGGCTACCACAACATCGTCCTGGCGATCGCCGAGGGCGCCGCGGTCATGCGCGGCGAGGCGCCGCCGGCCAATGTCCACGGGGCGGCAGCGGAGTAAGGCGATGACCACGGTCGGGACGCCGGTTCGGCGGCGCGAGGATTACCGCTTTCTGACCGGGCAAGGCACCTACACCGACGACATCGACCGCCCGCATCAGCTCCACGCCTACATCCTGCGCAGCCCGCACGCGCATGCGCGGATCGCCGCGATCGATACGGCCGCGGCGGCCCAGGCTCCGGGCGTCGCGGCTGTCTATACCGGCAAGGACATGACGGCCGCGGGCGTCGGCGGGCTTCCCTGCGGTTGGCAGGTTCATTCGAAGGACGGCTCGCCGATGGCCGAGCCGCCGCATCCACCGCTGGCGGTCGATCATGTCCGCCACGTCGGCGACCCGGTCGCCGTCGTGATCGCGGAGACCTTGGAGCTGGCGCGCGAAGCCGCCGAGCTGCTCGAGGTCGACTATGTCGAGGAGCCGTCCGTCGTCGACCCCGCCGAGGCGTTGAAGCCGGGGGCGCCGCCGGTCTTTGCCGACGTGCCGGGCAACCTCTGCTACGACTGGAGCCTCGGCGATCTCGCCGCGGTCGACGCCGCCATCGCGAAAGCCGCGCGGGTGGTCAAGCTCGACCTCGTCAACAACCGGCTCGTGCCCAACGCGATGGAGCCGCGCGCCGCGATCGGCGAGTTCGACCGTGCCAGCGGCGACTACACGCTCTACACGACCAGCCAGAACCCGCATGTGATCCGGCTCTTGATGGGCGCCTTCGTCCTCCACATCCCCGAGGCGAAGCTGCGCGTCGTCGCCCCTGATGTCGGCGGCGGCTTCGGCTCGAAGATCTACCATTACGCCGAAGAGGCGATCGTCACCTGGGCGGCCGGCAAGCTGAAACGGCCGGTGAAATGGACCGCCGAGCGCGTCGAGAGCTTCATGTCGGACGCGCATGGCCGCGACCATGTCACCCATGTCGAGCTCGGCCT
>DATKHX010000470.1:0-3326 GCA_035510075.1 Allostellaceae bacterium | reverse complement strand
GGTATTCGACAACGCCGCCTCCCACGCCCCGGTGCCGGAAGACGGATAGACGAGAACCGTCTCCTCGGTCTGGAAGACGCGCTTCATGCCGGCGACGACGTCCTTTGCCAGCTCGGCGAAATCCGGCCCGCGATGGTCGATGGTCGGCGCGGCGATCGCCTGCAACACCCGGTCCGGCACATTGGTCGGCCCGGGGATCTGCAGAAAGTGACGGCCGCTGCGCGCCGCCGGCGTGTTGCTCCTCATTTCCGGATCCCGTCGCGTACCTACTCGGCAGCGTCGCGGCGCGGCGGCTGTGCGACGCGAGTCGCGGCGTGGCGGTCGATCTCCTTCTGGATCGCGGCACTCGCCTGGCCGGTGAAGTCGACATGGCGATCGGTCGCGAAATCGTAGCTGCCGCGGAGCAATTCGCGGCTCTGCTGGTAGCGCGGGTGAACAAAGCGCGCCATCAGCTCGTAATGCCTTTTGGTCGCGTCCCAATCGGCCCAGTTCTGCGCCAGCTCGCACAGCACGCCGAACCCGCCGGAGCCCGCGACCAGCCGGTCGACATAGGCGATCGCGTCGTCGGGGGTGCCGATGCAGCCGGTGCCGGTTTCGATCAGCCAGTCGATCGGGTCGGGCACATCGGGCGGGATGATCGGGAAAGTGGCGACGTCGCGGAAATAGTTGGCGAAGGCCTGGACCCCGAACTGAACGTTCTTGCGAGCCTCTTCGCGGGTCTCGGCGATGTGGAACAAGCCGACCACCCGCCAGTCCTTGCGGTCGGGCACATGCCCGTTGCCGCGCGCGGTCTCTTCGTAGAGGCCCCAGTTCTCGGTGTGCCGCTCCATCGCCATCGGGCTGGTGCCCCCGATCGAGAGCATGCCGATCCCGTATTTGCCGGCCAACAGCGACCCCGAGGGCGAGCGCGCCGCCGCCACCGCCAATTCCATTGTCGGACGGGTGTAAGGGCGCAACTGCAACTGCGCCTCGGTCAGGTTGAACCAGTCGCTTTTGCGGTTGACCGTCTTGCCGTGGAGTAGGTCGACAATCACGTCGAGCGACTCGTTCATCATCCGCCGCTGCTCGCCAGGGTCGATGCCGATCTTCAGCGCGTCGTGCACAAGGGCGCCGGGGCCGACCCCGAACATCGCCCGGCCGCGGGTCATGTGGTCGAGCTGGACCATGCGGTCGGCAAGCATGAACGGGTTGTGATAGGGCAACGACACGACGCCGGTGCCGAGCCTGATGTGGCGGGTGCGCTGCGCTGCCGCGGCGATGAACATCTCGGGGCAGGCGATCAATTCAAAGCCGCCGGAGTGGTGCTCGCCGATCCACGCCTCGTGGTAGTTCAGCCGATCGAGATGCTCGAGGAGCTCGAGATCACGCTCGATCGACAGGGTCGGGTTTTCATCGTGGTTGTGGAACGGCGCCAGAAATATGCCGCTGCGCAGATATAGTTCGTTCATGCCGAGCCCCTCCGGCGGAAACCAATCTCGCGGCGGATCGTCGGTCATCGCCCCCTTTGCCGCAAGCGAATTTCCCGACGCCGGCCGCTCCATCCGCGGTGACCCGAGAGCCCCTGTCCTGATCATTACAGGCAGACAATGAACCGCCGGTGAGCTGTACTCTGGGGCTGTCGGCGCGTTCGATTGTCCCGGCCGGCTGAACGCGGTGGGTGCGCGGGCCGGGGGGCCGGTTTAAAATCGTGCAGGAAGGGCCATCTCGCGTGTGCTGCCGACTTTGGTTTCGGAATTGCTCCGGGAGCTCGAAGGATCGAGGCGCTGTGACGACTGGCACGCGTCGGGGACAAGCCCTCAAAGGATCAAATGGTTCGCAAATCATTTCCCGGATGGCTGCTATTCATCCTTGTCTTCGGCCCGCTTTTGGGCAACGCCGCGGCCCAGCCGGCGCCGGGCGGGCCGCCGGCGGTGGGCGTGGTGCGCGCCGAGCGTCAACAGATTACCCAGACCGACGAGTTCATCGGCCGCATGCAGGCGATCGGGCGGGTGGCGCTGGTGGCGCGGGTCACCGCGTTTCTCGAAAAGCGGGAATTTGTCGAGGGGGCCGAGGTCAAGAAGGGCGATTTGCTCTACCTCCTCGAACAGCCGCCGTTTCAGGCGCAAGTCGACTTCAACACAGCGAATGTCGCCCAGCTCGAGGCGCAGCATCGCAACGCCGAGCTGACCCTCGAGCGAGCGCAATATCTGCTGAAGACCGTCGCCGGCCAGCAGTCGAACGTTGACAGCGCACTCGCCTCCGAACGGTCGCTGGCGGCGCAGATCGCTGCGGCGCAAGCCCAGCTCGAACAAGCCCAGATCAACCTCGGCTACACCGAAATTCGCGCGCCGATCGACGGCCAGATCAGCAGCACCAATGTCACCGAAGGCAATGTCGTCTCACCGACGAGCGGGACCTTGGCAAACCTCGTCAGCCAAGACCCGATGTATGTGATCTTTCCGATTGCGCTGCGCACCGGGCTCGAGCTTCGCAGCCGCTATGGCCCCAAGGGCGGGTTCAGCGCCGTTGCGATCAAGCTCCGACTTCCGAACGGGAACATCTATAAGGTCGAAGGCAAGTTGGACTATGCGTCGCCGACCGTCGCCCAAAACACCGACACGATTATCTTGCGCGGGATAATCCCGAACCTGGTGTACCCGGGAATGAAAGTCGGCGAGCCCGGTTCGCGGGAATTGGTCGATGGCGAGTTTGTCACCGTGTTGCTACAGGGGGTGCAGCCGATCTCGGTGCTCGCCATCCCGCGCGCCGCGGTATTGTCCGACCAGCAGGGCGACTACGTCTACGTTGTCGACGCGCAAAACAAGGTGCAAACCCGGCGCGTTCATCTTGGCCAATCGACGCCGTCGACCGCTGTCGTGGTGAGTGGCCTCAAGGAAGGCGAATTGGTGATCTCCGAAGGTCTGCAACGGGCCCGCCCTGGCGAGGTCGTGTCACCGTCACCGGCTAGTCCGCCGCCGCCTATCTCGCCAGCTTTCGAGCAGACGAGTGCGAGCGGCGACGCCGACGGCAGCACTCCGGGCAAGACCCCCGGCAGCAGCAATACCCCCGGCAGCAATACCCCTGGCAGCAGCACCCCCGGAGCGGAGAGGCCGGGTCCAGCTAAGGCGAGCCGGTGATCTCCGCGATCTTTGTCGATCGCCCGCGGCTCGCGGTCGTTATCGCGATCGTCATCACGATTGCCGGCGCCCTGGCACTGCTGCGGATCCCGGTCGCGCAGTTTCCGGACATAGTGCCGCCTCAGACCGTCGTTTCGGCCACCTACCCCGGCGCCTCCGCCGCCGTCGTCGAATCGAGCATCGCCCAGCCGATCGAGGCGCAGGTCGTCG
>DATKHX010000469.1:0-5212 GCA_035510075.1 Allostellaceae bacterium | reverse complement strand
GAGCAGCATCGGGTTTTCCGGGTCGAGATCGAGCGACCAGTCGATCCTCTCGGCGGCGTCCCATTGCTGCTTTTTGCCCTTGGCGTAAAGCTGCAATAGCGCCTCGCGCGGCGCATCGTACTCCCAGGTGAAGTGTGTTTCGGTGTTGCCGTCGAATTTCCACTCGGTCTGCTCGACCGGCAATGTGTAGCGATAGGTGGTCGACATCCTGGTGCCTCCGGACTTACGCCCGTCGAGATATGGGGCTTTCGATGAAAAGCCCTAGCCGAGGTCGCCCGAGCGCCGGACTTAATCGGGAGCAATACAGGTCTTAGATCGGAGATCAGGCCGGTTTTCGCGCGCGGATCGAGTAGGCGAGGGGCAGCGACGGCCGTCCCGCCGGCATCCGCCACATGTAATCCCGCCCTTCTTCAAGGCACGGGAACTGGCGCCACGCGATGCAATCGTGCTCATGCAGCCAGTCGAGCGCCAGCCCTGCGTCGAGCAGAGCACTGACGACGGCGCCTAGCGGATGAATCCATTCGTGCATTTCAGTGTGCGCTACGGGGTCCGGATCGCCCGTGTAGCTGACGGCGGCGTGATCGACGAGCGCCGCCGCCCCCTGGAAATAGTTGTTGGTCGGCAGGATCGCAGCGTCGCGAGCGGCTTGCTCCAGAGCCATCGCCAGCGGGTGGCCTTCGAGCAGGTAAAGGAAGCCGCCGGGGTCGAGCAGCGCGGCGACGACGGCGGCCCAACGCGCGATGTTGGGCAGCCAATTGAGCGCACCCCAGCTGACATAGACGATGTCGAACCGCTCGCCGAGAAGCTCCGGCGCCTCGTAGATATTGCCGCCGACAAAGCGAGCCGGGATGCCGGTCTCGGCGGCGAGCGCACGAGCGGCGGCGATCGCCGCCGGGGAAAAGTCGAATCCGGTGACCACGGCGCCGCGACGCGCCAAACACAGCGTATCGAGGCCGAAATGGCATTGCAGATGGACCAGCCGCGTACCGGCAATCGGCCCGATCTCGGCCGCCTCGATCGGATGAAGATGATCTTCGCCGGCTTTGAAGGCGGCGACCCGATAATCGGGCGAGCGCAGATGGATCGGGACGAGCTCATCCCAGCGCGCGCGGTTGATCCGGAAGGAGCGGTCGTCCGATCCGGCCATCTCACCCGTCGCGGCTGAGGATTTCGACGAGGCCGGCGGCGGGGTCGACGCGCAATTCGTCGCCGGTGCGGAACAGCCGGGTCACGTCGCCGTCGGCGAAGCGGTCGACCAGCGCTACGCCGGCAAAGGCCGCGCCTTGCGCCAGGATCGGGTTGACCCGGTTGAAGATCAGCCCGCGCGGCACGATCGTACGCGCCATCATTTCGTGCAGCATCCAGGCGGTGGCGACCCCGCCCTTGGCAGTGCCGAGCACCAGGATGCGGTCGACATAGCTTTCACCGGCGAGCTTGTGGCCGGGACGCGAGAACACACCTTTGCTGCGGTCGAGATCGTAGCGCGCCGAAAAATTGTCGGCGGCAACGAGTGCCGTGCCGACGACCGCCGGCCCGATCCCTTTGTGGCAGCGAAGGACAACCGGCGTCACAGCACGCGCCCGGCGACCGCGGAATCGACGCAGCGTTCGAGGCCGGCGAGGCTCGGGCGATAGCCATACCCGCCGATGATGTTGACGAGCTTTGCCGAATTGGTCATCAGGCGAGTCCAGTGGTTGGCCTCGGCCATCTCGCGCGCATAGCTCTGGTAGAAACAGATCCCCTCCGCGACGACCGCCCCCGCCATCTCGATCCGCCGGGTCAGCCCCATGCGGTCGGCGGCGTGCTTGATTTCGGGCGAGGTCGTGACCAGCAATCCCGTGTCGGGATGGACGCGGCGTCCGTCGAGCGCCTGCGCCACCGCCTCGATCTCGAACAGCGACAATTGCGGCGCGCCGAACACCACGACGTCGAGCTTGTCGCCCGGTGCATCATAGCGGGCGAGAAACGCGTCGATCTCGGCCCGGCCGATCTGCACCGTGTCGGATGACGGGCCACTGAACGCCGCGTCTTCGGCAGTGACCCCCGGCATGTGGAACAAGGCCACCGAGCCGAAGCTCGCCGCCGATGCGCCAAGATGCTTGAGCATGTCGGAGCCCGGCGCGGCCTCGACGCCCTCGATGAGCGGGACCTGCCAGTAGGAGCTGCAAGCCTCACCGACAATGCCGCCGACCGCACCCCATTCGGCAAGGTCGCGCGGCCTCTCGGTCAGGCGAAAGCGCCGGGTCGCACGTCGGCATTCGTCGAGATGGTAACCGTAGCGCGGGGTCCGGCCGGTCAACGCCGCCGCCAAAGCCGACGGGCCGCCCTCGAAATTGCTGCGCGCGCCGAGCACGCTGTTCGAATAAATGACGACGCCGGTGTCGCCGTAGGCGACGTGCTCGGCCCTCAGCGGCGCCATGATCGTCTGATAATTGATGCAGGTGTCGGTCATCAGCACGCCGAAAGCGCGCAAAGCGTCGATCGCCCGCCTCTCCAGCGCGGCCATCCGCTCGCTCAGGCCGAGCCGGCGATAGGCCGCGAAATCGATCCCTCGGGGGTCGGTGATCGTCGGCACCCGCACCCGCCGCTCGGCCTCCGGGGCTGCGGCCAGCTGTTCGAGAAACCGCACCCCGGCCTCGCCCAGGGATTCGGTGTCGGCCATGATGTGGGCCTGCGACACCGGCACGAAATCGGCGGCGTCGAAAAACTCGCCGACCGTGATCTGGTGCTCGATCGCCCAGCGCCTGACCTCGCCCAATTCGCCGGCGAGCATCGCTCGCTCTTCGTCGCTCAGGCGCACGGCGGCTCACCCGCGGCGATTGCGATATTGCGGGCGATCAGATCCTCGACTTCCGCCGCGCCGAGGCCAGCTTCGCGCAGGATGGCGCGCGAATGCTCGCCCAAACGCGGCGCCGGGTGGCGCAATGCGCAAGCGCCGGCGCCGAAGCGGACCGGCGGCCGCACGGTGCGGATGCGGCCCTCGCTTGGATGGTCCGAGAGCGGAAAGAAATCGACCGCCGCGAGGTGCTCGTCATTGGGCAGTTCGGCGAGCGGGTTTACCGGCCCGCACGGGATGTCGGCGGATTTGAGCTCGGCGAGCCAGAAGGCGGTGGGTTTGCCGCGCACGCATTCGGCGACGAGCGCATAAAGCTCGGCGACGTGGCGGCTGCGGGTTTGCGCGTCGGCGAGGCGCGGGTCGTCGGCCAATTCCTGGCGGCCGGCGACGCGAAAGAAGTCGCGCCAGTGGCGGTCGCTGTAGGGCAGGATGCAGATATGCCCGTCGGCGGTGCGGTGCGGCCGGCGGTCGGGGGCCAGCATCCGCGAATAGCCGGGCGGCCCCAAGGGCGGGTCGAAGGTCAGCCCGCCCATATGCTCGGCCATGACGAACGCGGTCATGGTTTCGAGCATCGGCACCTCGACCTCCTGGCCTTCGCCGGTGCGCCCGCGTTGGAGCAGCGCCGCCATGACCGCGTAGACCATGGTCAACCCGACCGTTTTGTCGCCGACCAGGGTCGGGACAAAGCGCGCCTCGCCGCCCGTCGCCTGCTCCAATGCGACAAAGCCGCTCGCCCCCTGGATGATGTCGTCGAAGGCGGGCCGGTCGGCGAATGGCCCATCCTGGCCGTAGCCGTGCGCCGAACAATAGACGAGGCGCGGGTTGACCTCGCGCAACCGGTCGTAGGCAAAGCCGAGCCGAGCCATCGCCTGCGGGCGCATGTTGTGCATGAACACGTCGCTCTGCCGCACCAGTGCCAGCAACACCTCGGACGCCTCGGGGCGTTTTAGATCAAGGCACAGCGAGCGTTTGTTGCGGTTTAGGTTCAGGAAGACATGGCCCATCTCGCGATGCCGCGCCGGGCCGGCATAGCGCATGATGTCGCCCTCGGGCGCTTCGACCTTGATCACCTCGGCGCCGAGATCGCCCAGGATCTGGGTCGCGAGCGGTCCCAGCACCACCGTCGTCAGATCGAGCACCTTGATCCCGGCGAGCGGGCCGGGCTTCTGGTTGGTCAATGCAGCACCTCGAACCACGCCCGCCCCGCTGCGGACAACAGCACATTAGCCAGAGAAATTGAGCAGAACCAGTCCAGGGGAGGATCGCCTGCGCGTAAAGATAAGCCCCTGGGGAGCTTCGCTATGACGCCGCCAAGGCCGGTTTGGCCGCGACTGCGTGCAAACGCCGATCATGAGTCCACAACTTGGCGCCTGGCGTCAGCCGCGTCGCCGCCAGCAGGTGGGCGTCGACGTAACCGATCCCGCGCCCGAACAGCGCCTCAAGATCAATAAAGCGCAGCACTTCCTCGTCTGCCGCAACCGTTACCGGAGGTAATCTCCGATAGGCGTGCAGAATCGGATCCCGTTGTCGTATGTGCCCGAGCGCAAGCTCGCCGATCACGAATGGATGCCCAAGAACTTGCCCGCTGCCGAGCAACGCCGAGAGCCGCTCGTTCCCATCCCGCAGATGTCCGACCCACACCGACGTGTCGACCAGGATCACCGGCGCTTTGTCCGTCGCCGCGGGATCGGCGCGAGATCGGGTTCGCTGCCGCCGAGACGCGCCAACCGTCTCGCGGCCTCCCGTGCAATCAAGGCCCGCAACGCTTCGCGGACGAGAGCGGATTTCTCGCGCAGTCCGGTATAGGCCTCGGCCTCCGCGAGGAGTTCGTCATCGAGTGCGATTGTCGTACGCATTTTGCCATACTTATAAATCGGGGACAGATCATGTCATCGTTTGATGTCGTAACCAATGCTCGTCCAGGTCGACCTGGCCAGCGGGCGGGGTTTTGTTGGCAAAGGTGACGCCGCCATAAGCGGCCGCTGGGTGGCTGATGGCGCCCCCCGGCCGCCGGAGCCCCAAGAACGACAAGGGCAATTTCGGCAGCTGGCATGCTACATTTGTGCCATGCTAACGCCGCATCCGATTGGGACGGGCTACGCCGCTGTCATCGAACCCAAGCTCTCGGCGCTCGACGCGTTGTGCCGACGGTTCGGGGTCCATCGACTCGATGTCTTCGGCTCCGCGGTCGACGGTCGCTTCAACCCCGCGCGCAGCGATATCGATCTCCTCGTCGAATTCGAGCCGATGCCGCCTGGCGGCTATGCCGCGGCATATTTCGGCCTTCGCGACGCGCTCGAAACCCTTTTTGAACGAGTTGTCGATCGGGTCACTGGACCGGCGCTGAAGAACGCCTATCTGCGGCAGCGTATCGAG